>JAZDKD010000369.1:0-4560 GCA_043803345.1 Pseudomonadota bacterium | reverse complement strand
GGGAATTCCTACGTGGTCCATGAGGTACTCCAGGGCAACGCGAATCCGGCCGGCACATGCAGACTGGTTTGGCCAAAAGAGCGCATACGCCGCTCGAAGCTCGTCCTGCACGTATTGGGGGCATTTCGCCGGTAGGTCAATCATTTCGGGCATCGGCAGGCACATCATTGGGGAAAAGTAGTCCTCCCATTCGCCACCGTCTGGCTCATAGTTTTGCCTAACCCCCCCTGTACCGGCAATCGCAAACGCTTGCCTGCACGTAGGATTTTGGCACTCACACCAAGCGGTGAAAGTATACTCGATCCAATCCGGATCCCAATTCTCATGCCCGTGAGTCCGGATTGATTTAACGGTCTCCCTGTGGGTCAGCGATTCCTGAACCAGCGAGACAATCCCGCTCCGGCATATCGGGCAAGGCCATGGCGGACATAATGCGTTGCTGAGAGTCCTGGTCCAAAGTGAACGTTTCATCTAGTGGTCCTAACCAACCAGTTCTGTGACTGGCGGTTGATTAAAGAAAATAGAGCAATACGGTTCCCCCTCTGTCCATTAGACCGGAACTTAGCTTCCAACTCAGCGGCCTTGGAAAAAACGTAAAGATTGAAATTGTGGCAAATCACGACAACCATTGGCCCAATAAATAGGCGGGAGTTCGTAACTGTGACGAGAAATGAAATTCATGAACAGCAACGGCCCAACGCTTTGGGACAATTGAGATCTCCTATTATGACTAGAGCAGCTTATGCGCTTATGCAACTGTTTTTTCCTACCATTAATCCTCTATATCTCGTTTGGTATTACTGACTGCTACCCTGAGGCTCTTGGGAAGCTTCCGATTCAGGACCTGTGCAAATTTTCCAAGAGGGTCTCCACATTCCATACTAATACTGACGAGCTTGGCTAACATTTTTTTAGATTTCATACTCTTCCCCTTTAACATACCCTTCCAATATTTGTCGGCCTCGGCCAGATTGACTAGGTGCAGTGATCGAGTGAGCGAGGCGTTGTCGAGACCTTTTAACACATCCAAATAAAAAGACAGGTTGTTATCACAGTCAATCCACTCGAGTCTGCTAACACAGGTAGCGAGGTGCGCTTCATTATTGGCTGCAACACATTTTGCCTGATCATTGTCGACTGCAGCAATACTTGCTAATGCTAGCCCTTGAAGTTCCCAATCCCTTGAATTGTGTCTCGACAGCGTTACTCTTCTACCACGCTTCAGAACGTACACGGCGATTTCTGGCGCTACGCACGCTGTTATGGGATCCATGTCGTAAATTTCGTCTTTATGCGCAGCCACCCAAGATCTGGCTGGTTCGTGATCATCATCTTCGGATAGCAGTGAAATAAGCAGCCGAAGCTCTCGAGGCGGTTTTTGCCACAGCCCTGCACTCACGATAGTCAAACGATCCAGGTCTATTGCTCGAATTATTTCCCGATACCGGGATCGATAGACCTGTTTGAGCCATCCCAGCATAAATGAATATCGTTCAAAATCTCTCTGCCGACTATTTGAGAGGTCAGCTGCAACTTTATCAGATGGTAAGAAAGCCGCAATCATGCGTGAGTGCTTACGCTGACGCCTGTTTGGGTTACGTTGGCGGAGAAACTCCGGCGGTTCCCCCAAAAGAAACCACAATAATTCTCGCAGTCTTTCCCAGCTATTAAGGGGGTCTTGTTGCAGGCCAGATTTGATTACAGGTAATGCATGGTCGAGCGCCTGAAAACCAAATTCCACATCGAAACACGAGAGTCCAAATATGAACTCATTCACGTGGGCCAATTGCGTAAAATCAAAATCGCTGCTAAACCTCAATAGATGCTCTTTATCTAGCGCTTCAAAGAACCGATTTCGCCAATCAGGATCCGCAGCTTTATAGACAGCGCAGAGGAAAAAGCCCCACCCATAGGCCGCCGAATGAGCAGCAGACTTGATTTGTGACGCGATGCGCTCGGGAACTGCACCTCTGACGATAGCCAAGGCGGCTGTAGATCCGCCATTTTGCCCTCCCTTGGCTGTCAATATACTGTTGATGAGACTCCCAAAACTATAGGCGCAATCATTATCTACATTGTCAAGCCATCGACTCAATTGAGGGGCCTTGCTGGCAAAACAGTCACAGCAGTCGGCTTTCCAGTCTATAAGATGGGCGAGAGCCAATGCGCCGTCACGTCGTTCGACAGATCCGTTTGTATCGAGACACCGCGCAACTAATTTGTCCCAATCTTTTGCGAGAAAGAGGGCACGATCTGATGCCTGACGAAATGTGCCTGTTGACTTCAGTTCGGAAAGTAACCAGGACAACCCTCTTAGCGGTGTAGCCGTATCCATGAGTGTCGCCTTGATCATCTCTACGGTTCGAACAAATTCTGGATCTTGTTTCTTTGCGAACCAATGCGCTACTACGACTGATGCAAATTTGATATGTGGACAACGCAACTGGTCGTTTGACAGAATATCCTGTCGGTCCCAAAGAACCGAAAGGGCATTTTCCGCCCAGCGCCTGTCGCGTTGCAAAATTGAGGCTGCGTGGTAGAGTGCTTCACGGTCAATTGATGCATCCAGTCTTGTTATCTGCAGAACTGAAATAATGAGAAGCAAAAGATCGGCACGGTAACGTTCCCGCAGCAGTTTGAGTTCGATTCCGGCAGTCCGCCATCCTCCACGAAGAACAAAGTTGAATTGCCACGTCGTTTCTGTTTTGCCTGCCTCATCGATCCTGCTTTCAATGGGAACATCAAGATATCGGGAGCCTATATCATTATCAAACTTTGAAACAATTCTCTGAATTTCATCCCGCCTTTGAAGGTAAGCTTGAGTGAGCGTTTCAACTGCAACCAGATTGGAAATATGGGTCGAGTGTGAATTGTCGCCTTCATGGTCCGTATACGCTATCAGAACTTTGGCATCCTCATCAGCAAGCTCGATAAGCGCCTTCCTGAAAGCTTCCGTAACTGTTTGTCCGTCATCTACAAACAATAGTTTCTTTGCTGGAGCTTGTTTGGCCTCTTTGAGCGCCTCATTTTCTGAGACATCTGAATGATTCAAAATTAGAACCTGCCAACCACGTTTCCGAAAGTCATTTGCGGCCTGAAAGGCGGTAATTGATTTCCCGCACCCGGGCGGCCCGGTGATCACTGAATGGTGTAATAAACCTAGGTCACGACAAACTAAATTTGTCTGGGGTAGCCGCGGACAGGATTCGACGTCAGCAGGACCTAGTCGTTCCCCTTTTATTGCTGATGCAATGTCCCGCTGATTAGCAAATGTCACATAATTCCAACCTGGAACTTCAGGTTCCGGGCAAAGTGCATCGGATATGGCCGTCAAGGCATCTTGTGCCGACATCCTTATAGCATTGTCGCCAACGGCCTGCGGGCCAATTCGTATCACTCGCCAGCGCTCATCTAGTGGTTTCACGAGTTTTTTCACAACGACGTCATCTTGTTCGGAATAGCCTATAACTAGGAGAACCCGTGGGCGTTCGTGCACAAAAGACTCAATCCGGTTGACCAATTCATTTGGGATAGATCCTGATTCGTGCGGTAACGTCCAGTCGGACTCGGGATCATATACGTCCCCGTGCGGCTTTGTAAATCTTGTGAAATTGCTATTGATAGATGTCCCATACCGATTGCTATAAGCTACTTCAAGCAACGAATCCCAGTTAAGAGAAATGACATATTCAATTATACCAACATGCACCAGCTTGGCTAAGGCATCATGGGCAGGTGAGGCCTTTGTTGTTCGTTTTTTGTTTAGCGCTATAAATATCCTTTGAAACGTCAGTCGCGCTGGCCGATCGCGAGGAATTCGGTCAAACGCTATCTTCATCCGGTTCCAATCATCAAGGAATAGCCCCTTGGCTGGGCCGTCTGCAATTCCTAAAGCCTCGGCGACAATGCTTCGAACACCGGGATTCTCATCGAGCGTTTGCCAGACTACCGGGACGAGAGGCATAGTTAAAGGTATCCCAGCGTCACAGGATATACCAGCTCCTAATATTGCAATGCCGTTGTATGAACGAAGTTCGTCTATCGCGAACGCCAGTGCGGCGGCTTGATTAGTTTCTATACTTAGATCAGTGGTAGCGGCCATACGTTTACTCAGTCGGTGTGGCCAATTTACAGGCGACAAACTAATGTCTGATGTTGCATTCTCATACCTATGCCCATCAAGAACCCGGCAAAAAGCCCAGGAGGAATGAAGGAAACTCTGCGTTTCTCAGGAATCCCCAAAAGGATGGGGGACCAATGTCATGATATAGATATTCTCTTGACCTACGATCGCATTACTTTTTAGAATAGTCTTTATATGTACTAATAGTCACTGCGGTCTTCAGTCGTTACGGGTTCTTGAATTTTAACATATTGTAATCTTTGAATCAAAGGCAACCCTAAATTTCTAGCCGAAAAGCTGGGGGAGATCTTGTGATCAGAGTAGCTAATGGCCTTGTGGTGTCGATCCCTTGCGATGATTGGCTCTTAACGCCACCAAACGGTTACATCATTAACCCGAGAGTGAGACTGGATCTAAAATCACGAGAGATCGCAGCC
>JAZDKD010000368.1:0-6735 GCA_043803345.1 Pseudomonadota bacterium | reverse complement strand
CCAGCCGAAACCATAGCAGCGCAATAGCTAAGGAAACGTTCAACTTCGAAGCACTCTATTGGCACCCCTGAATCGATGGCTTCAATTATTTGGCCGAGTATCTGGGTATCCTCTCTTGTCCACTTGACTCTCTTCATGGTGTATATGCTGACATCGCGACCATGGCTTATGCGGTCACCTTTCTTCCGGTTCTTCACCATCTTGACTTGACGCCTCACTTGTTCTTTACACCACTGGTGCAAAGCAGAGTCATCCAGTTCGTCCAGAGTAAGCTCTGGATTTTCTAACAGCGGTAAGAGGAACTTCTCATCCTCGGTGCGAGCAGTCTCGATCAGTCGATGCTTGAATTCCCTAGTGAATTTGAGATTAGAGCGTCCCATGACAGCATTAAACATCAGACTCCACCGAGCCGAATTTGCATACTGGTCCTGCATATCTTCACGCATCATTTTTTGACCTACGGCTACTGCAAGGTCCTGAGGAGCGCTGGTCAGAAACGCTGTTAACATGCCCTTATCATCAGTTCGCCACACAGCCCAATGGCCTCCCAATTTCAGAACCGCCGGATATAGTCTACGACAAATCTCAGACCCATTCTGAACAAAAGGGATGATATCAGCCCAGAAGGAAAGAGGATGTACAGTCGATTCGAGCCGATTTCCAGAAAAATTGACGTAATCAACGCACCAGTCAGCAACTTTAGGAAGCAGATTTTCAGAAATAGAGTCACTCAAAGATTGAAATAATTGCAAAGTCTTGCCTGATTCCACGGGCCGGCTTGTTAAGATAGACTCCACGAGCCTTGTTCGCTCTCTTTCCGGCGCAAAGTCTAGAGAAAACACCTGACTCTCGAAAATGGGATCGTCGTCATCGAACGTGCGAGATCGAATCGCCATTATTAGGCCATTAACTGCAAACCCAAATTGATCGGGAAATTTGATGGCCACAGCGAGGTTCGCGTCAGCAAGCTGCCCTGTTGCAAGACTCCATGCCCAAGCGTCCCATTCTCGAAGTGAAGCAATTTGATCGAGGATACCGAGGCGAACCCCGTGAACCAGCTCATATCCCATTGTCTCTTTAGGGCCTTTTCTCCAAAAGCGTGCAAGCAATTCGCCAAATCTTGTCCGCCTAGATTCGCGAAAAGCTGAAGGTCCGCCTAATGATACTTTAAGCTGCCAGCGAGTTCCTATGACGGCTGAAGAATCCTCCTGTTCCTTGGTGCTCCAGTTTAATCTTTGGAGGCCACAGAGGGGTAAGAAGTCGGGTGAGTCAAATTGAATGAGTGGCACAATATCCTCTATCGTCGCATCCATTTCCGACCACTTAGACCCAAGGTACTGCCGCCAGCCTCTGAAGAGATAGGCATGAATTGATTTTGAAAAGGAACCTGAAGGCTCTGGCTCGACGTAAAAGGCTTCAGGAAAAACCAGATTTGTTTGCAAGAACAAGCGGGCTCGGAGATCTGTTAGAGGTTTCTTCAACTCCTCTGGACATACATCGGCCCATTGATTAATGAGTTCGCTCCAACCCTGAGTGTCTGGATCCCTTTGCCAGAGCAGTTCAATACAGAAACTAATCAGGGCTAATCCTTCGCAACTGCACTCAGTCCCTAGCCATTCGAGATTCGTATCAAGTAAGCTTTTATATGAGTCCGCATGAGATGCAAAAGGATTTTGAATAAGATGGCAAACCGCCCTGAGTAATGCGTTTAGATGCTGCTCATCAATTTTGGAGTTTTCAGGAAAATCTAAAACATTCTCCACTTTAGCCAAAACGTCTTTTTCTAATATCCAATACATGGCAAGCGCCATTGCCCAGAAAGTCTCTTTAAGGGGCAAAACCCAATGCTCGTCCCGTTGGAGACGGACGATGCGCTCCAGCGCAAGGGCGCACAGGTGATTCACAAGAAAACCGTCTCCAATGTAGTGGGCGCGACGGGCCTGATCACGCAACAATCCAAGAATTTTGGTTGCCCGGAGCACATTGATTGGTTCATCCAACTGACCACAGTTTGCTTGATCCATCATCATTCACCACTGATATCACTAAATAGGGCGTTAATAGATTGCTCGTATGGAGAACGAACTTGATTTGTGCCTCGAATTCTATAGAAGTCTTCGAGATTGATATCCACCAATCGCAGATCCATCACGCGGTCGAGTTCCGCAGCATATACACGACGAGTGTCTTTCAGAGCCAAAGGCATGAAACTTGAGAGCAGGCAGTAATTTAGCGCAGCCTGAGTTTGCAGCCCTTCGATTTCGTTCCAACCTTCCAATTCTGAACTCTCCCCGTCAGGAAGGCCTTCCATTGGATCGAAGAGCGTTTCAATTTGGCCAACCTGGAGGTATCCAAGCGGCTCACAATATAAGAGACTGAGTCTGATTTGGTTCCGAATTGCTGTGAAAACGGAAGAGAGTTGGCCATTAGTTCCTGGAGGCCGAACCATGTTTACACGGATATGCCCATTCTGAATCACAATTCGATCATGAGTCAGACTATGGCGTATCCAGTGCCCAAAATTTTCCAGAGTACCCTGACGATGGTGGAGCAATGTTCGGGTGTCACATCGGTTGGAGTCTTCATCTAAAAGATCGGCCATGGCGAGTACTGCAGCAAGGCTTTGTTCTAGTTCACTCATAGACGAATCCCACTGCCACGGCCATTGGATATGGGCTTGAGCTACTTTGAGCGCTGACCGGAACAATGGGTGCAGGAGAACAGTATTATGACATGAGCCCAGGAACAGCCTATTGAGAAGACCTTCAAGGCGAGGGACATGTGTTCGCCGTACCCAGGAAGGAACATCCGCCGACCCTCGAGGCAGGTCATTCATGTTATTTGGATTTAGGTCGTCGGGCCGCTGGGAAAGCATTCCCATGTCGTGAAAGAGGGTTGCCATGAGCAAAACCCCGGCCCCTTCACCTTCCGATGTGGCGCGGTTAAGCAAATCGCAGAGTGGGCGGGATTCTTGGCTCTCATGGGCAACACAAGTCCATTCACTAATTCGTCCGACCAGACTGCAAAGGTGTGATAGTCCGTGATCGGTGAATTCAGAGAGATGGCAGCTTTGTACAAGCCGATGTATGGTCTCAACGAGGTCTCTAAGAAATACTGCGAAACCCGGTATGCTCTGGCTAAGGAGGGCGCATCTGCCTAGATGGCTATTCAGAATGAAATCTGAACTCTCTCGCAAATGCAGATCTGGATCTGGCAACTGTTTGGGCAACGTTATACCTCGGTTTTTTTCCTGTTATAGGCTGGTGGAACCAATTTATAGATTCAAGTTGATTTCTCCTGGTGCAGCTCTTAAAATTTGTGAACTCAACCCGTTGGTATAACCTAGACATCTGAAATGGCGTTTTTTCTATACCTAAATATTCATTTAGTTTCGCCCTTTTGGTATAAAAGCGCATTTTATCAGAAGTATTAGTTTTAACGTTTTTTATTTCAGGATCTAAACATATCTCCTTTGCTGATTGACACGTTGAGGACATGTAAGAAATTAATATCCTGTGGATATTTAATCGCAAAAAACGCAGGGCAACTGCACAAAAATCGTGGCTGTCATCATTATCACAACCTCGGCTTTATTGGTAAGAATTGCTCGGTAAGGATGACTCCTCCCCCCTCTTTGACACTCCCCGGCCCCCGATCCCAAAGAATAGGCAATTGGTCATGTTCCTTGGGATTTCCTCCTCGCCGAAGCTCTCCGCATTTTGCTCGGCGGGCCTGCAACTTTGCCATTTTCGGCAGCGAAGACGGTCATTTTCAGCATCTGGTTTCCGGATCCCAGACGGACGCCAATTCCAAGGGCTACCTCTCCATAGATGAATACGATCATGCCGAGTCTGGTTGGCTACCGGACGGAAAGCCGCAAGACATTCCATAATGAAGTCCCTATGTAACTCATACAGACCCTCCACGGCCATGGTTGGAGAAGGGGATGCTGACACCCTCTGATATTTGCTTGCAATTTCGTCTCACACGATCCCCTTATCGGACATGAAGTTCCGTCCTCTCCGAAGGTTCAAGTTTATGGTTTCCGATTTGGGCCCAATCAGTATCGTCGTATTTAAGACCCGATTCTGCTTGGCTCCTACGAGTTCTTCCCCATCCATAATAAGCACTTTCTGGTCTGACTTGTTGACAACTTTTAATTCAGAGACTGAACCGCCTTCGGTTAACTCGGAAATAGCAAGAGCGTCATTTGCCAGAGCGTTGTCCAGCGTGAGAAAATCCACCGGCGCTTCATCAGCTGAAGGCAGTCAGTATTGTGCCATGTTGCTGTGAACCTGCCTTGCGCTAACTTCAAGTTCCGCGCAAAATTCCTTCATCTGAGCCATCAATCTTACTCCTTTCCGTCATGATGTTCGGATTATCTCCCGGACGCGTGTCAAATAAGGACACACGTTCCAAAATATTTTCGTGTTTGAAATTTTTTTGGGAATTTTTAAGAATGGCCAGGCGGGAGGCGGGCGTTGCTGCCGGTCATTTGTCGTCACAGCAGGCATCCTGGTTCAATCTATCCAATGAGCGGCACAGAGGCCGCTCCCACTACCAACCATCATTCATTCATAGGGGGGTGTTATTGAGGGAATTTAATTTACGGGCACGGAGGCTAGTTATTGTTGGGTTGGCGCCATTTCTATACGGGCACGGAGGCCCGTCACTATGTAACCCTTGCAGGGTTAAGATGATGCGCTCTCAGGATTAATCCGTGTGCCCGCCGAAAGGCGCAGGACCAGAATAGCCCGTGGCTCGTCGTGGGAAAATAGGGCTGGGCGTTCCAAATGACACGTTCCGATGGTGGCTAGCCGAGATCATATCACGACGAACATCCCAGCGATCGTCCCATTTCAACCACTGAATAATTTACAGTAATTTTTTGAACTCATCGGGTGTTGTGCCCGCATCAAGAAGATGATCACAAAAATGTGCTATCGGGTTCGATCAGGTCACATGTATCTCAAACAGGTTTTCAAACGGGTTTACCTGTCCAGCCACCACCAGGGGACGGCAAGAATCCTGGAGTGAAGTCGTAATAACTCGTTACCGCCATGAACAATCACACCCTGTGAAGCTCGAGGATGTTCTTCCATGAATGCCAGTAGGTTCTTGGCGTCGGAAATAGTTGGATTCCTGGTAATCTTTGCCTCAACAGGCAAGATTTTGCGGCCATGTTCGAGGACAAAATCGACTTCCCGCTTGGTCGATGTGCGCCAGTAATATATCTCCGCTCTAGGCGTCAAGACTTCACAAAGCCCTCTGAGGCTCAGATACACCAATGTCTCGAAATAGCCCCCCAATTCGCGACTCTTGCGAAGCGATTCAGCGTCCGTATACCCGGACAGGAAAATGCTCAATGCCGGGTCGAGAAAAAAAATCTTGGGAGACTTTACGATCCTCTTGCTCCGGCTTGCATAATAGGCAGGCGCTCGGCTGATAATGTTCGAGACCTCGATCAACCTGATATAACGGTGGGCCGTAGTGTGACTCAGGGCACAGTCTTTTGCCACATCAGCCTGATTGAGAATTGTGCCGGTTCGCAGCGCCAGGCACTGCATGAGCCTACGGAAATCTATTAAGGATTCGACCTGGGACAACTCCCTAAGATCACGTTCCAAATATGTTTTGACGTACCCATCCAGCCAGAGAATTACAGCTCTAGGCGCCTGCATTTCCAATACCGGTGGCATGAACCCCCGGAGCATAATGTCAATCAGGTCCACTTCCGGCGGTGAGGCGCCTTGAGGCTGATGTCCCGGTTCCCACAGCGACAAGAAATTATCGCCTGTAGTTATCCCGGCAGCCTCTCCGAACAACATTGGCAGTAAATCGACATATATGGCGCGCCCTGCAAGCGATTCGGTTACTTTCTCCATCAGATAAAGATTAGCGGAACCTGAAAGAATAAATCGCTTATGACGGTTGGACCGGTCCACTGCAAGTTTAATGGCCGGGAAGATTTGAGGAAGTCGCTGCGCTTCGTCAATAATGACTCTGTCTTTGTCCTGCCATAGACTCTGGGGATCGAGAAGCGCCTGATCCAGAACCCCATAGTCGTCAAGTGTCAGATAATGATAGTCGGCAAACTCATTGCGTAGCATGGTGCTTTTGCCGACCTGTCGTGCGCCGGTGATAACCACGACCGGCATTGATTCGACCATCTCTCTGATAATAGGGGCAATTCTTCTCTTTTTGTAATATGTTCCAGCATGCGGAATGATTTTGTTCATGATAGGGAATATATCCTATTTTTCTACCGATGTCGAGCTATATCAAGCTCCGGCCTACCGACTCGTTCAAAACCTGCTCGCGACAATAAAAGGGCCGGATTTGAGAAAGCTTCTCAGGACATCTATGTGATTAGCGCCATCATATCCTTTCAATAGTTACCTCCTCTGTAACAGACTTCTCCCTGACGGCCGAAATGACACAATCGTCAGGTCACCCATTCTAATTCGAACATGTGTCAAATAAGGACAAATGCAATGGATTTTTTTGGAGGAGCAGAAAAAATTTAAATAGGTGTCAGGACAATTAATGGGAAAATTCTGCGCATTTTTGAAGAAGGAGAGTTACAGCCCGATTCAGTTATCCGGAAATTCCGGATAACCGCCGCAGATTATTCCACGCGGGCCTCTGGGGCCATTGAACGCTTCGCTGCTTCGAGCAGAAAGGCCGATCGAGACATTTTACGTTTCCGGGCGTAAGCGTCGATTTCCTCCAGGT
>JAZDKD010000367.1:0-4763 GCA_043803345.1 Pseudomonadota bacterium | reverse complement strand
AGGGCCTAAAGACGATTTAGCAATACTTTTTTCTGCGGAATGGAATATTCCGATAGGCAGTTACAAGCTCGACACCCTCGATAAGTTGAAAATCCGGTTCATTCTTGACCCGCAACTTAATGAAGACGCAATAGTCAGACCAGACGGTATGATTACACTGCAGGCGATTGGTGACATTAGAGCCGTGGGATTGACGCCCGAGCAACTTGCCATGGCCATTCAGGATAAATTCGTCAAAACGGGAATATTCAGCAGGGACGAAACAAAAGGTGACCTTAAGAATTACCAGATGGTCACCGTGGCAGTAGACCAGTTCTATGAGAAGATTACCAAATTAATGCAATCGTTGATGAATATTGCTACTGGAAGCAAATCCGTTGTCACGGTAAAACCCGATGGCACTATTGATTTACCCTTGTTGAGAGATAGAGTCCTATGCGCTGGACATACAATTAATGAAGTGGAAAATACCGTCACACGTTTATATAGGGACGGTCCTTTGAAACACGTCGTTGTTTCGATGTCTCTAAGCGCAGCGCGTTCCCGCAAGGTCTATGTAATGGGACAGGTCAGGAGTCCTGGTGGTTATGACATCGACCAACCTATTACAGCGCTCCAGGCCCTTGCCCTTGCAGGCGGCGAACTGCCTGATCTAGCGGATCTTACCAGTGTGATCCTTGTTTCCCGTGACGTTTACGGCAAACCTATCGGCAGAAGGCTTGACCTGAAAAAGATCCTGGACGTTGGGGATATGAGTTCAGCGATCCTGGTTAAACCTTATGATGTAATCTTTGTGCCGAGGACCTACATCGCTGACGTGAATCTTTTCATGGTCCAGTACGGAAACATTGTGAACGGAATTTCATTTTTCAGCCAAATGTTGTCCGGAAAACTCAGTCCGGTTTCGCCCTTGTGAGCAAGAAATTAAATCCAAAAGTGGTCTCTTTGTCACAATTCAGAAATGGGCGCTTCCTTTTGGCTTTGCTTCTGGTTTCCCTTCTAACCCCAAATGTTTGTTTCTCCACCGACTTCGAAGGTTCCTGTTTTGCGGGCATGGCAGAAAAAACTCGTGGGAGAGATTGCGCAATCGGTGTCGTGCGAGTTCCTATGAACCCGAGTCCCGCATTTGGAACAAACAGTAGCGCGCCGGTAATAGTTTTCCCAATTCGTAAATTGTCCAGTTATAGGCAGGTTGAAGAAGCGCCATTGGCTCAACATTCGTGCGGATCTGCGCCGGTAATTAGGTCTGATGGCAACGTTTGTTTTGCGGAACGATCCCTAAATACGGTGCCGTATTTCTCCGGAGATACTTGCCCTAAAGCCCCTATTATCGTCTCCTATCCTTCCCGAATTACCGGGCGTAAGTGCGACTAAAGACCCCACCAAAAACACCCTTTCCCACCGGACGAAATTTGAAATGTTTCTAAGATTTCTTTTATCGGGGACCGATTCCCGGCCGAGTTTTGACCTCGCGGAAGATGAAAACGTTTCAAAGGCGGTTAAAGCCTTTGCTCAAGATTAACTCAGTGATAATAGTACGAAATTGAGCCAAATACGCCGTCCCAGGTAGCGTTGACGTTTCCTTTAGAATTTTCTGCAAAGCTCAAAGATGTTGAACGGTAGCCAACTTGGATTGAAAAGGATCCTAAAACTGTGTCAGGCCACTTCAAACCGCCGGATACTTGATAATCCGTGACTGAAGTACCTCCAATTGGCCATCTTGCCCATGCTTCGGCAACTGCAGACATCCCAAATATATTCCAGGTTGGGTTGTAAAGACCGTGAATACCAGTTGTCCAACTGTGCTGTGGCCCAGTTACACGATTATCTATTACCGTAAAAACTGGTCCGTAAAAACTGCAATCTATATTGAATCCAACTCTTGACTTGTTTCCGAGAAATATATCGACATCAAAACCTTGACGGAAACCACTAAAATCAATTGCACGGTCAGACGAGGCTCCATTCCCAGCAAAAAACTCCTTCCACTCGTAATGAGTTCTGGATGAGAAGCGTCCTAACTGGAATCGGACCATAATATCAGTAAATGGTGTATCACTCGGTTTAATGTTGTAAAAGCTCTTCAGGTCTCGCTTGACTTTATGTCTGTCTTCAAACTCGCCATTTTGAAGTGTGGGCATAAACAAAGAGAACTTTGCTTCTCCCCGCAGCAAAGGAAACGACGCCAACGGCGAAAAAGAATTCTCCAGCGGCCATGAATCCTGAGCGTTAACAATCGTCGCAAAATGCGCGCAAGTCATCGAGATTAACGTAGCCAAAAAAACTACTAATATGGATTTCTTTTTAAACCTGCGCTTGGATTGAGTCATAGGCATTTTACGGTTTCCGGAGAGAACTCAACGATTCTTCAAACACGCGTTAGCTTATGCTTTTCCCGCTATTTTTTCAAGAAAAAGGTTCTTTCATCAAAAAAATGGGGCGCCACACGAAATAGTAATTTACAAACGTCCCAATCATTCCGAATGACTTTTATTACGTGAATCCATTATCGTCTTGTATGCTTCGTGAAGTTCAACAAACCTCTGGTTTGCAAACTTTACAAAGTCCACGTGTAGATCTTTCCCGGAAATAGTGTCTGGATGATACTTTTTGATCATTTCACGGAAATGGCTTTTAACCTGATCATCCGAATCACTGACTGTGCAACCTAGAATGCTGTAAGCTTCTTTCTCTTTTTCGCCCGAAGTTTCGCTAATAGGCCCCTTTTCATACCGGTTCCATTCGGCCCCATGCTTGATGAGTATTCCCTCACATTCCTTTAGACCAAACTCGCGAGCCCTATCCAGAGCGCTGTTCCCATCGTTATCCGTTATCCTGACGTTAGCTCCGACCCCCACAAGTAGGTCAACAACATCAAAGGCCATTTTGTTGAAAGGGTTGAGAGCCAGGAACAAAGCGCTTCTTCCGGATTTGTCCGTCTTGTCCACAGTCGCTCCACTTCGCACGAGGTGTTCAACCACTTCGAGGAATCCTCCCTCGGATGCCTTCATAAGGGCCGTCTTGCCACTGGCCTTGCTCTGAATGTCCACAATAGCCCCATGTTCCAGCAGATCCTTCACTATTTCATGATTGCCATTTTCAGAAGCTCTTATAAGCGCCGTCTTGCCGCTTCCGCCCCCCGAAGCGTTAACATCGCATCCATTTTTTAATAACAATTCGACAATGGCGATATGGTTTTTCTGCGCCGCAAACATCAATCCAGTCCGACCACCTTTATGACGGCGCGCATTCACATCAATTCCGTCCTCAATAAGCTTTTTGACTTGGTTAAGGTCTCCAGAACGACAGGCGTTTACAAATCCTGTCGAATTGCCGCGATGGCTCCTAAATTTTTGCCACCAGGCATAAATTGAGAACAGTCCTCTGGCCAGTCCGGATTTATTCCGCAACCGACGGAGATCACTTTCCGTCTTTAGCTTTCGGAACCCTCGAAAAAGCCTCTTCAGCCTGATCCATGCGGCTAAACATCCCACGAACAGGATTGAAGCTATTCCAAGATAGATAAGAAGGTCTGTTTCCATAAAATCGAGCCGATTCAGGTTGTGTTAATTAGCGTCATTTTCTAAGGGTCATCGAATAGAGAAAAAAATACGTTTAGCGGAAACTTCCGCCTGCTGGTTGGGGCCTGCGCTGAAAAGGTTTGGGCGGTTGCGCCGGTCGGCAACGTTTCTTGAGTTCTGAATCTACGGCATTGAGGGAATCTTCAGTTTCCCTGAACTCGATTTTTTCTTCGTTGGTAAGCTCTGACAATGTGCTTTGGCGCCGTCTCGCCAGAGAGTTGAATTTGCGCGACAACTGGATATGTTTTTTCTTTAATTCGTCGCAATTCACTTCGGCAAATTTTGTATCCTGAGACTTGACGGAACTCAAGCCAGGGCCTGTAGCTCCAGTTACCGCAGGGCAGTTCAAGAGTTCAGCTTCGCCAACCCTGATCTGTTTAAGTGTTTCGTCGATTTCGCTGTTAAGTAATGGCGCCATATGAAAATTTCTTTCCCTGTGAGCGTTATGTAGTGCTGTGACGTATTCTTTCAGCCTCAAAGTGTTTTGTTCTAGGGTTTTGACCACTTCAGCGCAACGATCTTCCGCTTCCGCGTTGATGACAAAAAATACAGGCGCAATCAGCGTCAAACATATGAGCAAAAGCGCATGTGACAAATTTCGTTCGTGACTTCGGCGAATTATTGACAACCACTTCTTGTTGGGAGCGCCCATATTAATCATCAAAGCCAACGTGTGTGCATTTAATTAATCATTAATGCTGGTTATTGTAACGTATTAAAGCAAATGTGTCAAAAACTATAATAGTTTTTACTGTGATCAAATTGAAAGCAGACCTGAAATCATAAGCCGTTGTCCTGATATGAGGGGATCTTGATGTTTTTCCGCACGAGTATTACTCTATCGGGTGTGTCATAGAAAGTTAGTGAAACTATTGTTAATCTCAAATGATAGATCTGCATAGTCATATACTGCCAGCCATCGATGATGGCGCTCGAAATATGGAGGAATCACTGGAGATGGCCCGCATAGCTTTTGAAGAAGGCTTCTCCGGAATCGTGGCGACTCCTCATTATGGTAGCGGACAGTTTCTAAGTGATATTGTTCAGGTCATGGAACTGGTTTCTGAATTAAATCAAGAGTTGGTAGCCCATGGCATAGATCTGAAGATATTCCCAGGAATGGAGGTTCGCCTCACGGCTTACGTCCTGGAATCCCTATCAACAGGCAAGATCCTGTCGATC
>JAZDKD010000366.1:0-8289 GCA_043803345.1 Pseudomonadota bacterium | reverse complement strand
GTAAGCCAGCCGATTCCTTGGTCATTTGGGCCGTTGTTGTAAAAAGGATCTGAAAGGAAAAACCACGCGCTTTTTGCAACGGGTATTGGTCCGGGCAACCCGCCGGTTTTTCCACCAAGCAGTTGCCAGACCAATAAAAATAAGATCAAGATGACCATGCACAACACAATCCAACCAGAGTTCGGTTGCTTTTTCATGAAAGAAATTCCTTATAAACTGATAATGCTAATGATCGTGCTCTCAATCAGCCTTTACATTTTCTTGATTGTAAAACTGTTCAAATATTCTTCTGGCTTATGTGGGTCAAACTCCTTGCCCATGATCACATGCTTCTTGTAAGTTTCAGCAGGCGGAGAATAGCCTTTTTCCCTCATGATCTGGGCGCACTCTCCAGCAAGAAAGACCTGCTCCGCTATTTTTTTGTAATCTACGTCACCTTTGACGTATCCCCAGCGTTTCATTTGCGTCAGGATCCAGACTGCCATGGAATTCCATGGGAACGGGTTGAAGTCAATTCGGTCGGGTTCATCCCTAGTCGCTCCTAAACCATCAGAGAATTGACCGGTCAAGACTGCTTCCACAACCTCAACAGGCTGGTTGAGATAATTTCGAGGGGCAATTGCTTGAGCTATATCTTTACGATTTTCAATCTTTGCCGAGTAGGCTGTTGCGTCAACAATCGCGTTGAATACAGCCTTGAATGAGTTGGGCATCGTCGTCGCAAATTCCTGAGATGTGGCAAAAGCGCAACAAGGATGACCCGACCAAAGTTCTTTACTCAACTTAAAAATGAAACCAACATTTTCGTAAACAGCCCTCTGGTTGAAGGGGTCTGGTGACAGATATCCATCTAGGTTCTGGGCTTTTAGGTTGGCAACCATTTCCGGAGGTGGGAGCACTCTGATCTTGACATCTTTGTCCGGGTCCACGCCGCCTTCGGCAAGGTAATATCGCAAGAGAAAGTTATGCATGGAATAGTCAAACGGCACAGCAAAGGTAAATCCCTTCATATCCTTGGGCGATTTGACATCTTTGTGTTTATTGGCAAGGGTAATTGCCTGACCGTTGAGGTTTTCTATCGCTGGCATGAGGAACGGAGTCTGTGTTGAACCAGCGCCCATGGTGAGAGCCAGCGGCATGGGCGACAACATGTGAGCGCAGTCAACTTGCTTGTTTACGGCCCAGTCACGAATCATCGCCCACCCTGCCGCTTTGACCACGTTTGAACCTTTGAGGCCATATTTTTCATAGATGCCCATGGGGTGAGCCATGATGATAGGTGTGGCGCAGGTTATAGGAATGAACCCTATCTTGAGATCGGTCTTTTCAAGTGCGCCTGAAGCGTCTTTTGCCCAAGCTTTAGCCGCATCTAACGGAAACAGACTGGATATGACAGACATGGCTGTGCTGGCGCCGACCAATTTCATAAATTTGCGGCGCGAAACTTCATTACCTTTGAAAATTCCTCTGATTACGGCTTCTTCAATGGCTCGATCCGCTATGGCCTCTGTGTCGGCGGTCTGGCGAATATCGGTGGAAGAGTGGGAGTGTCCGCAGCAATTGTGACTTATTGACACATCCCCATCGAATGGATCGTTAAGACTCTTTATAGAAGCAACATGCGTTTTATCGGGCTCTTTTCCAATCATTTCAACCTCCATAGTTTTAGGGAGACAATTGTAGCGACCATGGATCGGTACAAGAGATAATGTTTCCTGGGTATTTGGACTCACCATTTTCTGTAAGGAAGGAATTTTCCGTTAAAAGTAACAACAACGCGGTCACCCTTTGGGTCAGGCTTCTTCTGAATGTCGATTTCGAAATCAATAGCGCTCATTATGCCGTCTCCAAACATCTCATGTATGATTTCCTTTAGTGAGGTTCCATACACCTGGGTAATTTCATGAAATCGGTAGATAAGCGGATCGACCGGCACATTTTGTTCGAGAGCGCCCTTCATAGGAAACTCTGTAAGAGTCTGTGCCACTTCGTCGGTAAGTCCCAGGACAGCCGCCGCTTTAGCTGCTTCCTCCGCACTCATGCTGTTTTGTCCCAACAAAGCTGATGTGACCCACATCTTGTGACCACCGATCGCTGAAGCGATGGTTTCCCAACTAAGTCCTTTTTGTTTTTTTGCCTTTAGAATGGATGCGGTCGCTTCTTTACGTGTCATATTTGTCCTCCTGATGGACGTCTTATTTGGTGTAGTTAGCTATTAACAAGAATTGTGCCAACCCGATGACATTTGATACTGTCATAAGTTCAACAAATTAGAATAACAAACTAATCAGGCCAACATTGTGGTGATCCAGTGCAAGGGGAATTTCACAAAAAGAAACTTTAACCGAGGTTTAGGATATTTTTCATACGTTTAGGTAGTATTGATGCTACACTTTCGTATGATAAACTAACTCACGCTATTTCATCTAAATCGTCTGGCTGCTGTTATGATCTCAACTCATCTAGATCACTAAGCAACTTGGCGTAATGACGGTGGGCCCTGAGGGTAGATTCAACGGTTTGGGGTCACTCTTAGTGAAGGGTCGGCATCATTTGCATCACGATTTTTTGAAATCCAGGCCGTGAATCAAGTGGAAAAATCCGAATGGGGGGTGAGAAATTGACAAACGAAATTGCCTTTGGATTGAACAACTAATTCCGCAACCACAGCAAAGATCTGGCGTATAGCGATGCTATCTGTTTAAGGTGGCATATGCGCTCAGGATACCGTTTGATTCTGGACACTTAACGCCCATAAAAAATATTGGCCCGTAAAGTTACGGGCCGACTGAAGGATTTGGGGTTTAGTTTCTGAGCGTATAAAAAACATATTATTAGTATGTTATCAATATATATTAAAACATTAGTATAAATATGTTTATAATATTTTATCTATATCAAATCTAAATTATTGAATTTAGTGGCTAATGTAAGCCATTATGTGAAATGCCAAATCTGTTCAGCTCTTTTTTATAGAGAGGCCACTGCGGCATAAATCCATCCCTAAGCGCTTTAAACCGGTCATTGTGATAACGTTCAATTAAATGCGTCAGTCATGAACTGTTGCGCTGAATAGTGAAAATGAGTCCTAAGCGAAAGACACCAGGACACTTCTCAGCGCATTCAGAACGTCACTATTAGTTTAAACCAGTTACCTAGACTCAGATGTTGGTTTCCTTACCAGTCCCCAAATAGGTGGGCAAGTGCGAACCGGGACGATTTCCTTCATCACCTCAAATCCATATTTTCTATAAAAATCAAGACTGTTTGGATTGGAACACTCCAGGTAGACGATTACGCTCTGTTTGTCCGCCTGCTGAAGAACCGGTCTCAACAGTTCCCCTCCCATTCCTTTGCCCTGTTGATCAGGATGCACTCCCAGGACAGCGATGTACCAATGAGGCTGCTGGGGGTGTATCTTGTCAAACTGATTATAGACACTGGTCATTTTTCCCATTTCACGCAGGGGCGTAAGAGATAACAATTTCAATATCAATCTGATTAGCGCAACCATCGATTGAAAAAAGGGAGGTGGGTACCTTCCTGGTCGAGTCGCTCCGATAACCCCGGCGCACTTCCTGTTCGCTGTCTCAGAACTCAATATTATCGATGACAATTTCAGGAGAAATTCCAATGCTGCGGAAAGCTGTTTGGCTCGGAGTTCCTCATTCGGCCAAAAAAATTGGGCCAGGGGGTCGTGATAAAACGATGCAATCAAAGTCTCGATACGAGGGTCGATCATCTGTCTGGCGCCCATCGGCAACGGCATTTACTTCATCCCAGATTACAATCAACACACAATACCTGTTGACGTCAACCTCTTGAAAAACGGTTACCCTGAAAAATTATATGCAACCAACGCCAATTCTTATTGAGGACTGTTCAATCCGGATTCTTGACTAGTTTACTCATTCTTCTCGCTCAGCAAATCGTGGTAGATACTGGCCCGTCCTAGACGAAAATACAGCCCGTTCTCATTTAATATGATCCGTTCTTATTAATAGCGCCCGACTTCAACCACAACAGTTTTAAAGTGGTTTTTGTGAATTAGAGTTTTCCCACTACGCCTTTCCCCGCGCCTTAGTTGTTGCCTGGACACAGACCGTTAGCGCCGCCCACACTTAAGTCATCAAAGGGACTCCTTCTACTTGACAAACAGCCTGCTATGTTATTACTTTAGTAATAAGGTAGGCAATGATTTGAATAGTCTGATAAGGAGTCAACAATGAAAAGATATATGGTTCCCAGAATCGCTCATTGCAGCGACGGCTGTCCTCTTCGGTCCTGAGCAAGACCTTAAAGGGCTCTAAGGAAGCAGGAAACCTAATTTCATGGCGATACTTTTAAATCTTAGGGGCTTTTTGCAAAAAAGGTCCCTACAACTCTCTCCTTTACAGGCGGGTCAATGCAACTGATATCAGAGATTGGAGACAGATGACTGCCCAAGCGGTTGAAAAAAGAGAGAGAGCTTTTCTGTTCCGGTTTTAGTTGCTCAGAGAGCGTCCAGCACATAGCTGGTTACGAGCTTGGAGTGTATCTCCCGGAAGGACAGGAACCTGTTGAGGATTTCAATGCCAGCGGTCTCGCCATCGATTAACACGATCATCCCAACCTGGTTGAACACCGGCCTGAATTCACGACCCTGCCGAAGATTCATGGTCACGGTTTGAGATTTGCGGTTCCTCAGATTTGCGCTCATTGAACGGGACTGACTTCCGAAATGTTTGCTTCGGTAAGACCATCTTCCCTGTTCAACGCAAGACACGGGAATGTTGGTTTCAGACTTTGGCGCAATCAATATTGTGGCGTTTAAGACCCTGTTCTGCTTTGCTCCGACCTTAATTTCCTTGAAAAACTCCATCACATGAGCCATCACTTTGGGCTCCTTTCCCTTATGATGGTCAAAGTATCCACCCCATATGTGTCAAATGGGGACACACGTTCTGGAAATATTTTCGTGTTTGAAATTTTTTTGGAATTTCTGAGAATAGACAGGCAAGCTTCGGGAATTTCTGTTTTTCTGTTATACTATTGAGCTAATCAGGCACAAAGGCTGACCATGTTTGGCGCATGGACAAAATCAACAGAGAGGGGCCAGCTAACAGTGAGACGTGAGGATATTTTGAAAAAGCTTGACGGACAGCGCCCGGAACTAGTTACCGCAGGTGTAAAATCATTGGCGCTGTTTGGTTCGTTGGCGCGTGACGAGGCAATTGACAGTAGCGATGTTGACCTGCTCGTGGAGTTTGCACGGCCTACTGGCTTGCTAGGATTAATTGCGCTAAAACATGCTCTTGAAAGAGCGCTCGAAGTTGAGAAAGTAGATCTGCTTACCCCGGAGGGACTCCACCCGGCCTTGAAGCATCGTATTCTGGCGGAGGCCATCCGTGTCATCTAGGCTCTGGAAATTTCTCGTTCAGGATATCATCGACGCAATTGCCCGGATTCAGGGTTATGTGCATGACCTAAGTCTTGACGAGTTCCAGCAGGACAGGAAGACTCTGGACGCGGTAGAGCGGAATTTTATCATTATCGGGGAGGCTTCTGGACAAATGCCCAGGCAAGTTCGGGACAAATTTCCATTGGTTCCGTGGCGTGATATGAGTGACATGCGAAATTATGTGACCCACAATTACTGGTGCATAGAGGTCCAGCAAGTCTGGGATACTATCCACCTGGATTTACCAGGTCTTGTGCCTATGTTAAAAGAGATGCTTGATCATGAAACGGAATAAAAATTTAATAATTGATTACTGTTGAATTGTTTTCATCGCGAAGCAAAAAATGGACCGGCTGGGTTATGCTTTCAGATTGGTGAACGATGTATCGTCAGCAAATAATCTGAATAGATTGGGAACCCCGCATCCTCAATTGCCCTCAAATCGCGATAGATAGTCCTGGGCTGGGACTCCAGTTCCTCTGCCAGTTCCGCCACGCTAATACCATATCGCCGGGTTTCCATGAGCCGGATGATCTTCCACTGACGGACTATCTGGTCTCCACGAATATTGGGTTCCTCCTTTGTACTTTTGCGCTGGCCGACTGCTTGAAAGGCCCTTCATAATTGGTGTAAACAAACCCATTTGTCACTGTCAGGCGCATCCCTGAGTTGTTCAAATATGAAGCGCTCTCCCTGGCTTTTTAGTGTTTTCGGGCAAGCGGGTGGAAGCATTCGAGCCATTGTTTATACTCCCAAATTAACGATACAAAAAACTCCCACGCTAAACCCGGGCGGGAACGGGTTTAGGAGCCTATCAATTTAGAAACTTGCCTAGCTACCAGTCCACATCGACATTTATCCGCTTTCCTCTGTTGAAATTGTCTGCTAGGCGCCGGTAACCAGCGTATGTGTGTAAATACCCGCTTTTGCGTCAATGGATTTTGCCAGCTCAAGAACCCGCCTGTGATGAGTAAAAAGCAACACCTGAGTATGAATCGCCAGTTCCGATAGAACCTCTAGGCAGACTCTTGTACGTTCGTCGTCAAAGCCTATGAGAATGTCGTCCACAATAAAGGGGATGGGCTCCCCCTTGCTTAGATGTTGTTCGAGCGTTGCGAGACGTAGAGCTAGATAAAGCTGATCCCTGGAACCGTCACTCATCCCTTCGACGGGAACCTCTTCATCGTTTGGGCGAACGCCGAGCAGAATTGGTTTACCACTTTCATCCAGCTCATCCCGGAGATTGGCGTACGAGCCCAAAGTAAGCTTGGAAAACAGTTCGCCAGCTCGAGCCAGAACCGGGGCCTGGTTTTTCTTTCTGTAGTCCTCTATCCGCTGCTCAAGCACGAGTGCGGCGATTTGCAATCGGAGGTATTGCTCCGCGCTCGACACCATGGTGGTAAAATGTTCTTCCGCCTCCTGCGCTGCGTTAGCAGCAGCCGCGCCGCCATCTTTTGCATGGATTTCACTCTGAAGCTTTTGTCGCTCATCGCGCAACCTGTCTCTTTGCTCTTGCAGCTCTTTCAATTCCCTGGAGATGTTCTCCAGTTCGCCTTCAATGGAATCGATTTCCGATTCAGCAGCCTCTTTTTCCAATTCTTCGATGCTAAGGCCGTCACCATTACGGTTGAGTTCTTGCTTAATCCTGTCAAGATCCGTTTGAAGCTGTCTCTTGTGGTGCGAATTCTCGCCGGCCGCTATCAGATCGTCGTCCGTTTCGACACCAGCCTGATCCCTCAATGATGCAAGTTGTTCTTTTGCAGCCCGAATCGTAATTTCAGTTTCTTTTATTTCATCGTTTTTTTCTTTAATCTGGGTCTCAATCTTCTGCAGTTTTGCTCTGGCTTCACGTGCGTCATTCAGTTCCCGATGTAGCTTCGCAGCGACAGCCGCAGCCTCTTGGCCATCCCTTTTAAATCCAATGCCATCAGCGAATTCGAATACCCTGTTATTGAATTTCTCTTCGACCAGGTCCATCCCGT
Source organism: Pseudomonadota bacterium (assembly GCA_043803345.1). GTDB lineage: Bacteria > Desulfobacterota > Desulfomonilia > Desulfomonilales > Desulfomonilaceae > CAJBEZ01. The sequence goes on along the minus strand of JAZDKD010000366.1, from coordinate 867 downwards.
AGATTCGTCTACGGAGTTCTTCCGACCTGTCGAATTTATCGAAGAAATCCAATAGATGCTCGAATGTTTCGGTCGCGTGTTCGGGGTGAACATCCATTTTCAGACCCAGCCCTTCGATAGCTTGCCCCCATTCCCGCAACCAGTTTGATTCTTCAGCCTCGATTGTCTTGAGTTCCTCGCGTGTTCTTTTCAGGTGGATATCTGCATCATTCAGTGACTTTTCCAGTTCACGAGTTCGGTCCCGAGCGCCTTCTTCCTGCTCGACCCTTTGTTCACACAGAGAAATCATGGACTCAAGGTTCATGTTTTGCTGGGATATCGATTCATCGAACTTTGTTATCTGGATAGAAACCTGTTTCTTGAGTCTCTTGAGAAGCTCGGCGAGCTTTTGCTCATCACCGGCGACCGCATTTGCAGACTGGACCGTTTTTACAAGTTTTTCCACCCTCAGAATCCATTGTTTCATCTCCCGTGGTGTCCCTGGATCTATCCCCAATGGCTCCCATACGGCATCCCATTTCTTCAGATGGGCTTTTTGGGTCTCAGTCGCAATCTTGATTTCGTCAGTAATGTCATCCAGGCGTGATTTCAGGTTATCTAACTTCGCTTCAAGGCCCGCCCTTTTCACAACCTGGTCGGTGGCCAACCGGAGACGATCAGAAACGTCGTCAGCATTATCCACTTTCTGTTCATAGAGGCTCGGGAGATCTGATCCAGATGCAAACTCAAGAATGTCCTTCTCAACATCGACTTTCTCGATGTATTTTCTCTTTATCAGGATCCATCCTGTATTCCGGACATTCCGTGATTCCTCTAGCTCAGAAATTGTAGGAACATCGCTCGTCAGTAACAGCGCCTTCAGATCCT
>JAZDKD010000365.1:0-3542 GCA_043803345.1 Pseudomonadota bacterium | reverse complement strand
CAACTGGTGTTGACCCATTCCTGGTTAAAGCTGTTGAAGAAGAATTGGCGATTATAGAGTCATTCATTTCGCCAGGCGTGGCCCTGAACTGCGGCGAGGCTATTGAGCTGGTATCCGGGGTTGACAAATGCGTTCCCCTGTCGGCGAGAGAAGAAATTGAGCGTGTCAAATACACAATTAATGAATTCAAGCGCACGAAAGGGCTTGATGAACTAGTGGTCGTCAACCTGGCGTCAACCGAACCTCTTGTCGAAATGGACAACATGGGCCATGACATAGAAGCTTTGGAAAGATGTATTGACAGCCATGGTTTTGAGTATCTTAGGCCTAGCACGATATACGCCTACGCCGCAATTCAGTCGCAGAGCCCTTATATTAATTTTACCCCCTCTAACGGCGCTCTTTTTCCTGCCATGGTTAAACTGGCGGAGCGCAATGGCGTGCCGGTAATGGGAAATGACGGCAAGACGGGCGAGACTCTTGTGAAATCAGCCTTAGCCCCAATGTTTAAAGCCAGGAACCTGGACATTTTGAGCTGGGAGGGGTTTAACATCTTAGGAAATATGGACGGAAAGGTTCTGGATCATCAGGACAACAGACGAGCCAAAATCCAAACAAAGGACTCCGTGCTTCCCAGAATTCTAGGTTACTCTCCACACTCGAATGTTCATATAAATTATGTCCCTTCCCTGGAAGACCAGAAAACAGCTTGGGATTTCATTCATTTCAAGGGGTTCATGGGGGCGAAAATGTCCCTTCAATTCGTCTGGCAGGGTTATGACTCTTTGTTAGCCGCTCCCCTGGTTCTGGATCTCGTGCGTCTGGCCGAATTGGCTCATCGCAGAGGAGAAGCGGGACTAATGACGCACCTTGCCTCGTACTTCAAAGATCCTCTTGGCGTGCATGAACACAGTCTATCGGGACAGTTTGAGATGCTGATGGATTATGTGTTGAAAGCAGGCCAACGACAACCTTTGTGATTGGGTATCTGGTGAAATTCTCATTCAGTTCTAACGGTTTTGTAAGGCATTCCATTGTTGAGGCTATAGAAAAGATCGCGCAAATCGGCTACGAAGGTATAGAATTGCTGGCGGATATTCCCCACCTGTATGCAGGTGATTTATCCAAGTCTGACCTGGAAAAGGTCAAATCAGCTATTAGAAGTTCGGGACTACATGTTGCGAACATAAACGCTAACACTGCAATGGGGTATTACGGCAGACCATTCTGGGAGCCTCTTTTCGAGCCGTCTTTAGCAAATCCTGACGAAAATCTTAGAAACTGGAGGGTAGATTACACAAAGAAATGTATAGATTTGGCTAATTTTTTCGAAGCTCCGTTCGTCAGTGTGACATCGGGCAAACCTTCGCCGGGAATTAGTCCGGCGGAGTCCATGAGCCTTCTTGCCGACTCATTGGACAAACTTATCGAATATTCAGCCGAAAGATTAATTGGTATTGGCGTTGAGTACGAACCGGGCCTTCTTGTAGAGTGTTTTGACGAATTGTCGCCATTACTCGAACAGATCGACTCGCCTTACCTTGGCGCCAACCTGGATCTGGGGCACAGTTATGTGCTGGGAGAAGACCCAAAGACCGTTATAGGTGGATTGGGGCGCCGGATTTTCCATGTCCATATCGAAGACATAACCGGCAGGAAACACTACCACCTGGTTCCAGGGACAGGAGATATGGATTTCTTTGAACTGTTGGGTCTTCTGACCGAAAACGGTTACAATGGTTTTGTGACGGTTGAACTTTACACATTTCCGGATCGAGCGGAAGAAGTTGCCGGACAGTCGTTGCAGTATCTTCGCTCTGTTTGTCGCGAGTCTGTGTTGGACCTAGCGAAATAAGCGGTAAAGATGATTCCAGAAAGGCTGGGCGATGAAGTTTGCTTTCAGTTCCAATGCGTTCCTGAGATATGATCTCTTCGAGACAATAAGGTTTCTCTCGGAAATAGGTTACGAGGGTATTGAGATAATGGCGGATGTTCCCCACGCATTTCCTCTCCACCTGACAGACTCTAGCATTATGATGATTCGTGCAGCTTTGGAGAACACTGGGCTTACAATATCAAACATTAACGCATTCATGCATCATGCGGACGGAGACACCTATCACCCTTCATGGATTGAGAAAAGCCCTGATCTCAGGGCTAAGCGGGTCGATTATACACTTCGATGTATCGAACTTGCGGATCGGCTCGGGGTTCGAAATATTTCCACAGAGCCGGGCGGGCCACTGGAAGAGATGAGCAGCGAAGAAGGCCTCAGACTTTTCAGGGAGGGTCTTGGCGCTGTCGAAGACAAAGCCCGGGAAAAATGTGTCCGTGTTCTCATAGAGCCTGAACCGGGTCTTCTCATAGAAAACAGCTTGGAATTCCTGGATTTTTTTGATGGACTGGATCCAGAGGTTTTTGGCCTTAACTTCGATATTGGACACTTTTTTTGTGTGAACGAGGACCCCGCTGAACTTGTGGAAATTATGAAAGGATATACACATCATTTCCATCTTGAAGATATTGCGCCATCACGTGAACACCATCACCTTATGCCTGGCCACGGCGCAATTGATTTGAACAAGGTATTGAATGCTATTGAGGACAGCGGTTTTGACGGGTTTGTGACAGTGGAACTGTATACCTATGAGCATGCGGCCAAGGAAGCTGCGACGGAAGCTCTTGAGTATCTCAGGCAATGGAAGTCTAATGGCGGTAAAGACTGAGAGATCAATTTCGAGGGATTTTAAGGATTATGGGCATGATTGGCTTTGAGTGATATAGATTTAATTCATGAGAGATTTTGGAGTGAACAATGATTGCAATGAATTCAACTGACGTTGAAAATGTCCGAGTCGGGGAGGTGCGATACAAGGGCGAATCCACCGAAGCCAAGCAGGTGCAAGTTCGGTGGCTCTCCAAGGTTGGACAAGACTTCGAAGGATCTCCTGCATATGGTTTAAGGCTTTTTACGGTAGGGCCCTCGGGAGAAATTCCCATCCATAACCATGCCTATGTCCAGACAATGTATATTGTTTCAGGCAACTTTGAATGCTTGGCTTTTGATTTGGATACGGACAAAATCGTGGACAAGAGAATTTGTGGCCCGGGAGACATGGTTTATATTCCCAGCCAGGAACCCCATGGAATGCGTAACTTGAGCGACACAGAACCTGGACAGTTTCTGTGTTGCATATGTACCCTGGAGGTTGGGGCAGTTTGTCCCGGTTGATTTTTCCACGGTAAATTCTAAGGGTCTTTGTCTTTCAATTTCGGGGAGAGGTTTTTGCCATTTAATCAAGGAAAATCGTCAGACGAGTCATTCACGCAGACTCTGTTTCTTCCGCTATGTTTTGCTTGGTAAAGGGCCCGGTCAGCCCTAAGGAGCAGTTTTTCCTTGGTGTCTCCACCGCCTTTATAAGACGCTACCCCTGAACTGATCGTCACCGGAGCTTTGTTTTGAACCATAAGTCTTATTGATTCGGCTTTTTTTGTAGCCTGCTCTAAGTCGGCGTCAGGAACTAGTATCACGAATTCCTCGC
>JAZDKD010000364.1:0-2067 GCA_043803345.1 Pseudomonadota bacterium | reverse complement strand
AAAGGTTGATGGAAAAGAATATAGCTTTCCCATTGTGACTGGAACCGAGGGCGAACGAGGCGTCGATATTTCGAACCTCCGCACACAAACCGGACTGATCACACTCGATAGCGGTTATACCAACACCGGATCTTGTGAAAGTGCCATCACCTTCATTGATGGTGAGGCGGGTCGCCTCGTGTATCGCGGTATTCCCATCGAGGAAATGGCCGAGCACTCAAGTTTTCTTGAAACAGCTTATCTGATTATCAACGGGCATCTCCCCAATCAAAAAGAACTCAACACCTTCTGCAATCAGGTGGCTCGTCACAGTCTGCTCCACGAAGACATGAAACATTTCTACGACGGATTTCCCCGAGACGCACATCCCATGGCGTTATTGTCATCCGCTGTGAGCACGTTGGCGGCCTTCTACCAAAAATCCGATAATCCACTAAAAAATCCCATCGACTTTCCAGAAACCTGTTTGCATCTCCTGGGCAAGCTTCCCACAATCGCCGCCTATGCCTACCGAAAATCTTTGGGTGAGCCTTTTGTGTATCCAGATTTTTCCCTGAGTTACTGTGCTAATTTTCTGCACATGATGTACGCCAGTCCTGCTGAGCCCTACGTTGTTCCTCCCGAAGCCGAACGCGCACTCAATCTTTTGCTTTTGTTGCACGCTGATCACGAACAGAACTGCAGCACATCCGCTGTTCGCTTGGTGGGGAGTAGCCGCGCCGGCCTTTACACTTCAATTTCAGCTGGGATTTCTGCCTTGTGGGGACCCTTGCATGGCGGTGCTAATCAGGAGGCACTTGAGATGCTCGAAGCCATTCGCGTCGATGGCAGAGGTGTCAAAACATTTGTGGACAGAGTCAAAAACAAGGAAGACGGAGCAAAGCTTTACGGTTTTGGTCACCGAGTTTACAAAAATTTTGATCCACGAGCCACAATCATTAAAAAAGCCTGCGATGCCGTGCTTGACAAGCTCCACGTGAAGGATCCCCTTCTCGAAATTGCCAAAGAGTTGGAAGAAACTGCACTGAAGGATGATTATTTCATCTCCCGAAAGCTCTATCCCAACGTGGATTTCTATAGCGGCATTATTTACCGTGCCATTGGAATTCCCACAAAAATGTTCACGGTCATGTTCTCACTGGGGCGCCTGCCCGGTTGGATTGCACAATGGAAAGAAATGTGGGATTCACCCCAATTCAAGATTTCACGGCCGCGCCAAATCTACACGGGTCTCAAAAATGTGAAGTACGTTCCCATTGAGAAGCGCTCTTAAGCTGCGCTTCTTATCTTAATCTCACAACGAGTCCCCCTTCATTCTTCGACTCGGTCGAAAACCGATGCCGACTCATGAGAAGGGGCTTCCTTGTGAGCAAGAAGCTGTTGTGTTAACAACGTTACATGTCCGCGCTCTTCGCGAATAATGGCATCGATTTTAGCTTGGCCTAAATGAACAGGGATAAAGTCTTTCATGCCTAAATAATAGAGGATTGAGTCCTTTTCGGCCACAATGGCTGATTTGAGAATTTCGGTGATGTTGGTGGTGTCGAGCTTCTTTTTGTAAAAAACCTGCATGTCAGACAGCGATTTTAAATAAGTCGCGGCTTCGTCCTGAGGATCAAAGAGATTGCTGCCTTTTTCTTCGGCTGTGAGATTCTCGCGCATTGTTGAAAATATCTTTTGGTGTTCAATCTCCATGCGAGACAGGTCGAGAAGAAACGACTTGTCAACAGGGTCAGCAACGCCACGCGCCGCCTCTTGATAAAATTGACAGCCCTTGCGTTCGATTTCTTCGGCCACGGTCAAAATTTCATCGGCGCTAAATTGAAATGACATAATCAATCTCCTGAAAATAAATTATCAATCGTCAGCAATTTCTTGACAGAAACAATAACCCAGGTAAACGCGTCTCCACAAAGTCATCGTTGGTTTTTACCTCGATGGCCGAAATGTTGGCTTTAGGGAACCCGTTTCATCTAAACAGTTTTGACTGTTTGATACAAGGAGAGAAAATGAAAATGAAAAATCTGGTTGTTTTGTTTGTTATTCTTCTGGTTGTGAGCGTCCATG
>JAZDKD010000363.1:0-2567 GCA_043803345.1 Pseudomonadota bacterium | reverse complement strand
GTGTTGAGCAGAGATGAGTTCAATGAAATGAAGGATAAGCTGGAGACGCGGCCGCGCCTCCTAATCTGGGAAGCGAAGAAGACATAGATCCAGGAGATCGCTTTTGGCAGTGATCGAGGTGTCGACTATGGCTTAGCTTGTTAGACGTCCAATTTGCTTCGGGGTGAGTGAAAAGGCCAAGAAAATGATCCAAAGAATTCTCAAGAAATTTCCTTATCTCAAAGATTTCGTCTTTAGCATTTATGGAATTTATGATGAAATTGACACTTTGAAGTCCCGGCTCGATGTGTCTGACGATCTGTTTGATCAATTCCAGAAGGATAGGAAGTCGGAAGGTTATCAAAGCATATTCCGAAAAGAGAACCCTCTTGTTACGGTTTGTATAGCAACTTATAATAGAGGGAACACCCTTCTAGGACGTTCTTTGAGGTCTATTCTTCGGCAGGATTACGAGAATTTTGAAATTATTGTCGTAGGCGATTGCTGCACAGACAATACCGAGGAATTGATTAACACAATTGAGGACAAACGCCTCCGGTTCATCAATTTGCCGGAGCGTGGAAAGTATCCAATGGACCCAAATTGGCGCTGGATGGTCGCAGGAACCGAGGCTGTCAATCACGCCCTAGGAATGGCAACTGGCGACTTCCTCACTCACTTGGATGACGATGATGAGCACTCACCAGATCGAATCAGCAAGTTAGTCCGATTTATTCAGGACACCCGAGCGGATATTGTGTGGCATCCGTTTTGGCGCCAAACTGCAACCTGGAAGTGGCGGTTGAAATCGGCCGAATATTTAAAGAGAAACGAAGTGACTTCATCTTCCGCTTTTTATCACAAATGGTTCAAACGGATTCCTTGGGATATCAATGCTTATAAATACCGCGAACCAGGGGACTGGAACCGTTTCCGCAAATTCAAGTATTTGGGTGCCAGGACATGTCGGTTTCCCGAACCACTGTTGAAGCATTACAAGGAAAGGAACCAGCGGTTAGAATGATGCACATCCCTTTTTTGAGGCCCCGTTTGCCAGAGAAAGAGGCTTACCTAGGCTACTTGTCCCAGATCGACGAATCAAGATGGTACAGCAACTTCGGGCCGTTGAATTCTCTTCTCGAGAAACGCCTCCTTGCTGAATACTTTGACAATCTGGGTGCAGTCACCACTGTTAACAACGCTACCACAGGCCTAATGCTGGCAATTTCCCTTGTCAAACGAAAAGGCCGTTATGCACTTATGCCGAGCTTTACGTTTCCCGCAACACCTTTAGCCGCCATGTGGTGTGGCCTTAATCCGTACTTCATAGATATCCGCAAAGATGATTGGTGCATGGATGAACATCTAATTGATAAAGCCTTAAAAAAACTAAGAGGTGAAGTTGCAGCTGTCATTCCATATGCGACTTTTGGAACTTGCCTCGATCTAACTTATTACGAGGCTCTCCACGATTCTGGTGTGCCAGTAGTGGTGGATGCTGCACCTTGTTTTGGAACCACGGGGGACGACGGTCAATTTGGCAAAGGTTTCCCTGGTGCGGTTGTTTTCAGCTTCCATGCTACAAAGCCATTCGGGATCGGCGAAGGTGGCTTGATATACAGCGGAAAGCCGGAATCTATTGCGATGATGCGTCAAGGCAGTAATTTCGGTTTTTCCAGCGAAAGAGTAACGGAGTTACAAGGGCTCAACGCCAAACTTTCAGAATACGCCGCTGCAGTTGCCTTGGCAACCTTGGATGAATTTCCTCGAAAAATCCAAAAACGACAGGCTATTTACCAGTGCTATCTTAAACAATTTAAGGAGATTGGCCTGTTCGATAGCGAATGGTCTATTCATGACTCTTCGGGCAGGATTCCATTTCAGTTCGTAGCGGCATTGTGTCCTGAGAATCAAATCAACTCGACTTTTGTTAAGCATCTCACGGCAAACCGCATCGAATCCCGTACATATTTTTGTCCAGCATGCCATCAACAGACTCTCTTTCTTGGATTTCCCCACCCTCCTTTGCCAATTACCGAGAAGGTTTCACAGCGTGTACTCAGTCTTCCACTATGGGAAGACATGACAGCGGGAGATGTCTCCAAAGTAGTTAGCGCCCTTTTTACGGAAGGCCATTAACATGAAAAATATAAAGATTTATGAATCAGCCAAAATTATTGGAATCGAGAACATTGAATTCGGTGAGCATATTATCATTGATGATTTCACCTTCATTCATGCAAAGAAGAAAATCATGATAGGCAACTATGTCCACATAGCCGCATTTTCTTCCATCACAGGGGGAGAAATGGTTGTGCTAGAGGACTTCTCGGGTCTTTCCATGGGTTGTCGAATTTTTTCTGGAACCGAAGATTTCATTGGCGTGGGTTTTGGCAACCCAACAATTCCCGATCAATATCGCAATGTCAGGCGCGCACCAGTACATATAGGCCGGTTCTCGATTGTGGGTGCTAATAGTGTGATTCTTCCTGGTGTGAGCATTGGCGAAGGAGTTTCTGTGGGCGCGAATTCAGTGATCACAAGGAATTTGGAGCCATGGGGAGTCTATATTGGGAACAGGAGGATAG
>JAZDKD010000362.1:0-4668 GCA_043803345.1 Pseudomonadota bacterium | reverse complement strand
AGGAGGAATAAACGGTGAGCGAATTCAAAGTTCTGTTAGTGGATGACGAAACAGACTTTGTAGAAACCCTTGTGAAACGGTTGCGCAAAAGAAAACTTGATGTACGAGCGGCGTCCAGCGGCCAGCAGGCCTTGGAACTACTCGCCGAATCGCCTAGCGACATCGTGGTGCTTGATGTGAAAATGCCGGATATGGATGGCATCGAAACACTCAGGCGGATCAAGAAAATCGATCCCTGTGTGGAAGTGGTGATGCTAACCGGCCACGCCAATGTGGAGGTTGCTATGCAGGGAATGGAATTAGGCGCCTTTGATTACTTAATGAAACCGATAGACATCGATGACCTGCTTTACAAGCTTCAGGACGCGTTCAAGAAAAAACGTTGTGAAGCTGGTATAGGCAACAAATAATTCTTATCAATTTCTAAATTCAATCGTGTGGGAAAGCTCTCAGGTTTCGATTACGATTTGTGGGTCAAGGTTCTCTCTACTATATTTGTACCTTGGCAGTCTGTAAAATATACTGACACCATCCCAATGAACTCGTTTACGCCCCTAATTCGCCCACGGTATATTCTCAATCATTATATATACTTATATTATGAAGAGGGGCCTCCATTTACGGTACAAGTATTGCATAATTTACTGCCCATACAAATCCTTAACAACGGAGGAAATATCGCATGAAAAGGGCTAGGCAGGTTTACCGGATGTTCATGGAGGCATCCATGGCTCACGCCAGATGGGATTACGAAACTTCCATGAACATCCTAAAAGACAAAAAGAAACTCTGGATACTTGGCCTGATGCTGATCCCAGCGGCTTTGACAGGCTTGGCGCTCGCTGCGGACCAATTCTTGGGAGGCTACAAAGCTTACCAACCGGCATTTTACAATTCAAGTATTTTTGTTGTTTCAATAGCGGTTGGTTTGGGAGCCGGACTCATAACAGGATGCATAGGAGCCGGCGGCGGGTTTATAATTACTCCGGCCCTTATGAGCGCTGGCGTCAAAGGAATACTTGCGGTTGGAACAGATCTGTTTCACATCTTCGCAAAAGCTATCATGGGCACAACGATCCACAAGAAGCTCGGAAATGTCAACGTATCGCTCGCTATTGCCTTTCTTGTCGGCTCGGGTTTAGGTGTGACGGGTGGAGGATTCATAAATAGGGCGATCTATGAATATAACCCCGTGCTCAGTGATTTGTTCATCAGCGTAGTCTACGTTGTGTTGCTGGGGTTCCTCGGATTTTATTCCCTTTTCGATTTCCTCAAATTGAGAAAAAGTCCCGGTGATGTCGGGGCTCACGGTGGCGAAAGCGATCATGGCAAAGAAGCCTCTTCAGGTAAAGTGGGACTTCCGGCCAAATTACAGGCCTCAAAGATCCCACCACTAATCGGCTTTGATGAAGACCTTACGCCGGGTGGAAAAAAAATCCCCGCCCTTTTCGTCGCTATTGCGGGGGCGATAGTCGGTTTTGCCGCGGCCATAATGGGCGTAGGCGGGGGTTTTCTCACCTTTCCTATTTTCGTCTACATCTTGGGCGTTTCGTCTTTTACGGCGGTCGGAACTGATATTCTCCAGATAATCTTCACGGCTGGATACGCGGGCATTTTTCAATACGCTATATATGGGTTCATTTTCTACACTCTCGCCATGGGAATGCTTCTTGGCTCCCTAATTGGAATTCAGATCGGAGCTCTCACAACAAAGGTGGTAAAAGGCATTTACATCAGAGGATTTTACGCACTTTCCATTCTAGCGGGGTTCGTCAACAGATTTTTCTCCTTACCAGAAAAGCTTAATCAGATGGAGATTATAAACATCTCAGACTCTCTGGCCAAAGGTCTTAGCTTTGTAGGGTTGATAATATTCTTCTTAGTCATCGGGATTTTCTCTGTGTGGGTCATCGGTAAATTCCTTGGCAACATCAAATCGCTCAGAGGGGAGGTTTAGACCAATGTTAATAAAAGACGGCAAGCATTTCACAAAGGGACTCCTCTTGGCCATAACCTTTTTTATAGTCCTGGTGGCAATGTTTCTACCCTTGTTTGAAGGTGGAATTAATTTTTTACAGAAGTCTGACCAGATATTCAACAGTATCTCTAAAGGCTCAACTCATTACATTGCGGATCTTGAAAAAAAGAATCAGGAATTTGCTGGAAAAACATTCAAAGTGGATGTCAAAATCAAGAACGCTGAAGTCGGCCAGCGCATAGCGAAAATTTTCACAACGGCTGGCGCCACGGTGACCGGAGAAGGGACCCAGTTACAAATATCAGGCGATTTGGGGCTGGTTTTGAAATCGACTCTTAAAGACTCAGACGCCATGTTTTTCAACAAAGATTCTGAACTCAAGACCAAATATGGTTTTTCGGGTCTGGATTCGATGTATGCATGGTGGAGCGGCTTGAAAGAAATGGACAAGGACCTCAAACGGCAGGCAAAATTCAAAGAAGCCGATTTTATTAACACAGTTTTGAAAAAGGCTGTTGAAGTAAGTTATAATTACTTTACAGTAATTCCGGAAAGCGCCGTCTCTAGCGCGGGAATATTGGCGTTCCTGCTTGTTTTTTACGTAGTTTACACGCTATGGTGGGGTTTTGCGGTTTTTTTCCTCTTCGAAGGAATCGGTTTACAAATGACCGCCTCCGCCAAAAAAGAGCATTAGAAGAATATGTATTAATGGAAGGAGCGCTCACAAATTCGAAGAGCGCCCTTCCCCCTACTTTACCCTGTAAATTGACAATCAGACTTTCTTTCAGGAATGATCAAACTCCCAAAATTTCTCAAGCGAATAATTTTTAGGGGCCAAGTTGCTCCTGAAGACCCGTCTAGTGTTGAGAGCCTTCGAGCCTCTTTCGCTCATCGCTATCATAATTTCAAGCTTCTTCTAACGGCCAACAACAAAGCTCTCGAAATAATGACTGACCTAGAGAAAGCGCTGGAGGGTTCCCAGCCATTCGGGATGTCGTTTGTCCGCTCAAACTGTACAGCAGTCTCTGTAAACGTCTTCAGGATAATAAAACACCTGGACGAGTTGGCCCCCGGAAAATACAAGGAGCTGTATGACGCGTTCAAGCATATCCAGGATCGCATCAATTCTAATTTGGAGAGTAAGAAGACTTTTGGTGGGACCAAATTGGTTACACCTTTGTCGGAGGTCACGAAAGATGTTCTCGACGAAGTTGGAGCCAAGATGGCCAACGTCGCCACCATCAAAAACGAAATCGGATTGCCGACGCCTGATGGGTTCGTAATTTCGGCCAGCGCTTACGAACGGTTTGTTGCCCACAACGATCTCCAAGCAGAGATTGATCGTCGAATACAGGCGACCAACACGGAAGGAATTGACGATTTGTTTCGTCTGAGCGCTGATCTTCAGAACCTCATTTTGTCTGCAAGCTTGCCAAAAGATTTGGAAACGGAAATACTCGAAGCCTATTCAAAACTGGAGGAGGCTCACGGGAAAAAGATTCGAGTGTCGACTCGTAGTAGCGCGCTCGGCGAGGACTCATCGGGAACGTCTTTCGCCGGACAGTTTCGTTCGATACTAAATGTGGGCAAGGAAAGCATAATCTATTCTTACAAGGATATCGTCGCCAGCAAGTATTGCCTCCCCGCTATAACTTATCGTCTGAATCGCGGAATCCCCGACGAAGATGTAGCAATGTGCGTTGGATGTATGGTGATGGTTGACGCCAAAGCTGGCGGGGTAATGTATTCATGCAACCCATTAAATGTTCGGGATAAATCCGTTCTCATTAACTCGGTGTGGGGACTACCCAAGGCAGTGGTTGATGGATCGATAGACCCCGATATGTTCATTGTTTCCAGTAAAGAGCCATTTGAAATCATAAATAAGTCCATTAGAGAAAAAAAGCTTGAATTCGTGTGTTTTCCGGATGAAGGAGTGTGCCGGGAGGATCTTACAGGAGAAAAAAGTGGCGCTCCGTCCATATCCGAAAATCAGGCAAGCGATCTGGCAAGAATGTCCAAGACACTCGAGGATTACTATGGAGGCCCTCAAGACATAGAATGGGCGATTGACAACCGAGGATCAATATTCATTTTGCAATGTCGACCTCTTCAAGACGTTGAGCTCCCCTCCGGTGATGTCCAAGTAGCTGAAATTAATGACACAGGTTCCGTCATCCTGGCCTCTGGTGGACAAACCGCCTCGCCAGGTTTTGCCTATGGCCCTATCTATATAGTCAAAAACGATGTCGATAAACTGAAATTTGTTCCGGGTTCCATTCTCGTTACTGCTCAGGCTTTGCCCCGTTGGGCGCCCATGCTAGGCTCAGCCGCGGCGGTCATAACAGAAATTGGAGGCATTACAGGCCATCTGGCCAACGTCTCAAGAGAGTTTGGAGTTCCTGCTATTTTCGGAATGTCGGGCGTAACCGAAAAATTCGCTAATGGTCAGGAAATTACTGTGGACGCTGATCACCGTCGAATTTACCTTGGAAAGGTCGAGTCTCTGCTAGAGATGAAAACCACCAGGAAAAATTTGATGGCGGGTAGTCCTGTTTTTGAAATACTCGAAAAGGTCTCCAAGCATATCATTCCACTAAATCTACTCGATCCGGACAGTCACGAGTTTCACCCTCAAAAGTGCCAGACTCTCCATGACATAACTCGATTCTGCCATGAGAAGTCAGTCC
>JAZDKD010000361.1:0-2448 GCA_043803345.1 Pseudomonadota bacterium | reverse complement strand
GATCATTCCCTGTCAAGCAATTATTGACGCTGGCCTCTGAGCGATCAAGTGGACGGACAGTGAAATTCAAAGGAAATGATTGTCCGGTCCTAGAATTGAATGAATCTTCTTTCAAAGGAATAGACATAGGTCTGTTTTCCGCAGGCGGTTCAATTAGCGCAAAGTTTGCTCCAATAGCTTCTGAGGCAGGTTGTATTGTGATAGACAACACGGCTCATTTCAGAATGGACCCGGATGTTCCGTTAGTAGTCCCTGAAGTCAATCCGGAACAGATCGCCAAGTATACGGTAAAGAACATAATTGCTAATCCTAATTGTTCTACCATCCAGATGATGGTTGCTTTGAAGCCTCTTCACGATATGGCCAAAATCAAGAGAATAGTAGTTTCGACTTATCAGTCTGTTTCCGGAACAGGAAAAGACGCATTGGATGAAATGTTGAATCAATCACGCGATATGGCTAACAGCATTAAGTGGAATAAAGAGGATGGTCTTGACAAATTGTGGTCTGGCCTGAAGCCGTTCCGAACTGTTGAAACAAAAGTTTACCCTCACCGAATAGCCTTTGAATGCTTGCCTCAAATTGATGTTTTCATGCCCAATGACTACACAAAGGAAGAAATGAAAATGGTTTGGGAAACAGCTAAAATACTGGATCCCAGCATAAAAGTCACGGCTACAACTGTCAGAGTCCCAACATTTTTTGGTCATTCTGAGTCTGTGAACATAGAGACTGAAAAAAAGCTCAGCGCCCAAGAAGCCAAAGATATATTAAGCAAGGCGCCAGGGGTAAAGCTTCTGGATAATCCGTCTCGAAGTGAGTATCCTCTTACAGCATTGGCTGCCGGGGAGGACTATACTTTGGTTGGTCGAATTCGTGAGGATGAATCCATCGATAAGGGACTTAATCTCTGGGTAGTTTCGGACAACATTCTTAAAGGGGCGGCTTTGAACGCTGTACAAATTGCTGAAATATTGGTCGAGCGTTATATCTAAAATGTCGGTCTGCGTCGCAAGATCGCCTCGCTCCTCTATTACTGACTACGGTTGTTGTTTTTTTACAACTTACCGGCCTACGGAGAAAACTGAAAGGATGTGCATATGAAATCTGTGCGTGAGGCGGTAATTGTAAGCGCCACTCGAACTCCATTAGGGTCTTTTAACGGCACTTTGAGCGGGATTGGCGCCACTAAGCTTGGCGGACTGGTAATTGAAGAGGCTGTCAGGAGGGCCGGGGTAGAAAAGACCGAAGTTGATGAAGTCATCATGGGGCAAGTCTTGCCCTGTGGTTACGGTCAGAACCCCGCGCGTCAGGCAGCGCTTCTAGGGGGGCTTCCATACGAAGCCCAGTGCATTACCGTCAACAAGGTATGTGGCTCAAGTCTTAAGGCTGTAATGTTAGCCGCTCAGGCGATTCAACTTGGAGATGCGGACATTGTGATCGCCGGTGGCATGGAAAACATGAGCGCAGCTCCGTATTATTTGGAAAAGGCCAGGACAGGCTACCGCATGAACAACGGGATCCTATATGATCATATGGTTCACGATGGCCTTTGGGACATAGTCAATGACTTTCATATGGGAATAAGCAACGATCTTTGCAGTGAGAAATATAGCGTATCCAGAGAGGATCAAGACAAATACGCTGCCTTGAGTTATGTTCGTTCCATGGAATCTATTGCTTCAGGTAGATTCAAAGAAGAAATTATGCCGGTGCTGATTCCTCAAAAAAAAGGGGAACCGAAAATTTTCGACACCGATGAATGCCCCAGAGACACATCGTATGAACTTTTAAGCAAAATGAAACCAGCGTTTCAAAAAAGCGGCGTCGCAACTGCCGGGAATGCATCGATAATATCGGATGGGGCAAGCGCTGTTTGCGTTATGGCTGAGGAAGTAGCCAGAAACAAGGGCATGGAGATCCTTGCGCGGATTGGAGCCCAGGGGAGCGCTGGAATAGACATGAAATATGTATTGATGGCCCCGATGCTGTCTATACCAAGAGTGGCCTCCAAGGAAGGGTTTGATTACAAGAACATAGATTTAATGGAAATCAACGAAGCTTTCGCAGGCTCGACGTTGGGAGTTATCAGAGAACTTGGATTGGATGTCGAAAAGTGCAACGTCAACGGAGGAGCTGTGTCTTTAGGTCACCCAATTGGCGCAAGTGGAGCCAGAGTATTAACAACACTGATATATGCCATGCGCGCTCGTGGCGCAAAGACCGGTATGGCGTCCTTATGTCTTGGTGGCGGAGAAGCTGTGTCATTATTCATTGATCGTTAACTTCGCCCGTTGCGGTTTCAGGGAAGGGGCTAACTTTATTAAGAGGGCCCCTCTAAAAGTCACAAAATAAATTTACAGGTTTCGCCAATGCTGTTGAAAGACAATGAGCAATCCTTTTTGACCGGCAAAGATCCCTTTATAGCAGTCGAACCACAATTCAGGT
>JAZDKD010000360.1:0-10433 GCA_043803345.1 Pseudomonadota bacterium | reverse complement strand
CCCATAAACGTAAGAAATCCCCAATTCGAATCCGGGTTTTCGAGGATGGACGGCGTAATGGCCTTGTATGTTGCCATCGACGATATCGTTCATCCATTAACAGATATTGGCGAGGGCATTGGCAAAACAGGAGAGGTAGTGGTTGTAAATGACATTGCTGAAACCATCGTGGCGCCTCGTTTGGCCAATACAACAAAAACAACCAGTCCTTGTGACATCTTTCCCATAAGCACTACCCAGATGAATCTCGCCCTCAAGGGCCAGGAGGGCTCAATCACCGCTCTTGATTATCGGGGTGTTGAAGTTTTGGCGGCTTACCGAAGTGTCGATCTTAACTCTTTCCAAAGATGGGGGCTCGTTGTAAAAGTCGACGAGTCTGAGATTGGGGCCCCTGCACGGAGATTGAAGAGCTTCCTGGCGCTGGTTTTTCTTTCAGTTTTGATTACCGGCTCGGTCCTCGCTTACTGGATGACAAGGAGGATAACGTCTCCAATAAGGGCTCTTACCCAGATAGCCCAAAAAGCCCAGTCAGGAAACCTGGAAGTCAGGTCGCCCTTTCGCTGCAAGGATGAGGTAGGTATCCTTTCGGGAGCGTTCAATTCGCTTCTAAACACCATCGAGGAATGGAGGAGAGATCTCGAGGCCACAGTTGCCAAAAGGACGGCCGACCTCACAAGAGAAATAGCGGAACGAAAACAGGCTGAAGTGGCGCTCAAGGGCCAGACCGAACAACTCATCCACGCTCAGAAAATGGAAGCGGTGGGTACTTTGGCCGGCGGCATCGCCCATGATTTCAACAACATCCTTCTCATAATTACCGGTTATTGTGAGCTTCTTCTCATGAGTATGCGCTCCACAGACCAACACCACGCTTCTGTTCAGGTGATTCAAAAAGCCGCATTCAGGGCCGCTGATCTGGTCAAACAGATGCTGACCTTCAGTAGGGCCTCGGAAACAAATCCAGCGCCTATGAATCTCAACCTGCAGATTGAAGATGAGGTCATCTTGCTGGACCGGACCATCCCTAAGACTATTGAAATCAGGATGGACCTGGATCCTGAATTGAAGATGATCAACGCCGACCCGACTCAGGTGGATCAGATCGTCCTGAATATCGCCATAAACGCCAGAGACGCAATGCCTAACGGCGGCTCAATTACGCTCAGGACCAGAAACGTGTTCCTCGATGAAGATTACTGTTCAAGGAATCTTGAGGTTGCGCCGGGCGAATACGTCGAGCTTGCTATCTCCGACACGGGGACAGGAATTGAAAAGTTCGTTCAGGAGAGAATCTTTGAACCTTTTTTTACAACCAAGGACCCGGGAAGCGGAACCGGCCTTGGACTTTCGATGGTTTTCGGCATCATCAAGGCGCATCGAGGACACATAACCTGCGTTAGCGAACCCGGAGCAGGCACAACTTTCAGCATTTATTTTCCCGTCGCAGGAGATATTCGAGAAGATAAAGACGGGTCGCCTGAGGACTCCTATAATAGAGGGACTGAGACCATACTGATTGTCGACGATGAGGAAATGATCCGGAAGTTTGCAGGAGAAATGCTTGAAATAATTGGATACAAAGTCATCACCGCCGAGAACGGGCTCAAAGCACTTGAAATTTATTCCGAACGGGCCGAAACAATAGATCTCGTGATACTTGACCTGAACATGCCGATAATGAATGGTGTCGAATGCCTCGAAGCCATGGCGCAGGTCAATCCTGCTGTGAGAGCGCTAATAGCGACAGGTTACTGGGTTGACGCTGAGACTAAAGAGCGGCTTGCAAAACACGCCAAGGGGCTTATTTCCAAGCCATTCAAAACAGACGAATTCCTGCGGGTGTTAAGAAAAATCCTTGGCCATAAATGAATTCAGCCCCGGCCTCATCGTCACCGGACTGGTTCAAATGGGAAAATAGTCTGAACACTCTTTGAAAAATAAGTTCTGACCGCATATTATATTTATAAAGTACCTTTCCAAAGGACGCCAAAGTGTATCAAAAACGTTTTGAAAATCTTTTCAGGGTGGCTCTCAAGATTACGTCTTCACTAAACATTTCGGATATTTTGGAAACCCTTCGGGATGAGGCTAAGGTTTCGATACCTCACCTTAAAGAAGCGTGTTTGCTCCTTGTCGACCCTGAAGCCGCCAACTACACCCGGCCCTTGCACTGTGCAATGTCCAAGTCATCCATCAACTGCCAGCTATGCAAAAGGGGTAAAAGCACAATTACGGCGAGTATTGACAATCCTGCCGCGTACCTGTGCATGATTTCAGGGGAAAGCGGATCTGAGGTCCTGCCGTCCTCGATCCCGATTGGTGGGCTGTCAGAAGTGGCGATTCCAGTGTATCACGAAGGAAAGCCACTTGCGGTCCTCAACGCCGTCGCCGGAGAGAACGCCAACATTACGGAGCAGGACCTCATACTCCTGAAAGACCTCACGGATCTGGCTTCCAACGTGATTACCAATGCACGAAGCCACTGGCAGATATCAAAACAGAAAATGACGCTTGACACGATTCTTGGCCATTTACGTCCTTTCGTCCCTCAAACGGTTCAAAACATCGTCGAAAAAAATCCCGACGCCCCTTTGCTGGATAAAATCGAAACGGAAATCACAGTGCTTTTTCTGGATGTGGCGGGCTACACCAAAATAAGCGAATCACTCAATCAGGACCAGGTCAACTTCATCATAGAAAAGTATTTCTCAAGTTTTCTGGACATACTCTACGAACATTCCGGCGACATAAATGAGACCGCCGGTGACGGACTGATGGTAATTTTCCAGGGAGATCCTGGCGCAACGGCGCTGAACGCCGCTCGGGCCGCGCTCGCCATCCGGAGCCGCACAAACGAGATAAATGAGGAACTTAAGGGGCGTTTTCAGCCCATTGACATAAACATGGGGATGAATTCCGGCGTCGCGGCGGTTGGAATGTCGCGTTTTCAGGGAAAAGCCGGAACCCGCATGACCTTTACAGCCAGCGGTTCCGTGACCAATCTTGCGGCTAGACTCGCCTCCGGAGCCACGAATGGGGACATACTTGTCGGACCTGAAACAGTCGCCAGGATCGGGGATAGGATGGTCTTTTACGATAGAGGTCTGATGCGATTCAAGAATGTTTCGTCAGAGACTCACGTCTACAGCCTTTTGCCCGGAAATCGTAAAGGCGCAGACTACTCATCCGAGGAACAACCAGGATAGCCCTCCCTGGCGCAATCCAGTTAACCCGGGAATTGTATTATAAATCAGGGCCTTATGCGGTTTCGCGCCCACACAAATGTTATAGCCGCAAGATAAGCCAGACCGGCGACAAGGATGGTGGTCGCGCCGGCCGGGTAATCCGGAGCGTAACTTATGGCGAGCCCGGACGTAGTAAATATGGCGCACAATAATGTCGAAACTATCATCATCAACCACAGGGTCCTGCAAAATAGAGCGGCGATGGCCACCGGAAGTGTGAGCAGGGCCACTACCATCACAATCCCCACGACTGTGGCGAGAATAACCACTGTCAAGGCTGCCAGCGATAGAAGCGCAAGATAGAAGAATTCCACGTTCAGACCCCGGAGCCGCGCAAACTCCTGGTCAAAACAGACAGCCAGAAACTGATTATAGAAAAGTAACCCAAGTCCTACTATTATTACGTCAAGCCCACCCAGCATCCAGAGTTCGGTCCTTGAAACAAGGAGTATGTTTCCGAAAAGGTAGCCCATCAGCTCTTCATTGTACCCGGGCGTCATTGAGATAAAAACTATTCCGAGGGCCATGCCCACCGCCCACAAAGCGCTTATTACGGTGTCTTCCCGCTGCCTGGCCTTCAAGCTCACCAGCCCAATTATTATCGCTGCTATTATAGCAACCACAACTGCGCCGTAAATCGGCTGTAAGTCATTCCAGTGGTATACCCGCTTCAGGTAAAAGGCCGCTCCCAGTCCTGCCAGCACACTGTGAGCTATCCCTCCGGCAATATACGAGATGCGCCTCACGACAACGTATGTTCCTATTACTCCGCAGGCCACACTTGCAAGCAGGCCCGTCAGAAGGGCGTTCTGAAGAAACGGATATTGCGACAGATCGGTCAGAAACTCGTGCAATCGCAGCCCCCTCCGTCGCCGTTATGCCTTATCATCTTCATCGGAGCCCCATAAATCTCGTTAATGATTTCTCCGGTGATATCCGCTGTCGGATGCGACAGAACCTTCCGTTTCACGCACAGCACGGTCCTGACAACCCTGGAAACAAACCCGAGATCATGAGACACAATCACAATCGTCAATCTTTCATTCAGTTCCTGCAACAATTTGTAAAGATCACCCTCCATCGCCAAGTCCAGGTTAGCTGTAGGCTCATCAAGAAGCAGAATATCGGGCTGACACGCCAGTGCCCTTGCCAGAAAAAGTCTCTGGCGCTGGCCCCCGGATATCTCGGCGAAGGATTTCCTGCGAAGTGACGCTAAACCGACCTTTTCGAGAGAAGCCAAGACTATTTCCCTATCATTTTTGCTATAAGCGCCGAATCGGCTTTCATTGCCGAGCCGTCCCATGAGCGCCACATCCATCACAGTGGCGGGGAACTGAAAATCAAGCTCAGAATGCTGCGGCATATACCCCATCCGGGTTCTCACGTTTCCTGGACTCTGCCCGAACACTTTTACGGAACCGGTGGATGGCTTGAGCAAACCAAGGATCAGTTTGATCAAGGTGGTCTTCCCCCCACCATTAGGTCCAACAATCGACACAAAATCACCAACAGGGATCTCGACATTGACGTCTTCGAGGACCAAGTGACCATCATAGGAAAAATTCAGATCACTGATCTTGACCGCAGGATTGTGACTCCCGTTCAGGGGAACAGAATCACGCATTTCTTTTCAATCCTTTTGCGTCTTTGGGGCTGTGTCCCTGTCGCATATGAGTAGGACGGCGTTACAGGCCCCACATTCTTCAATGTGGTGATTCATCAGAAACGTATCCCAGTGCATCCTCTGATGAGGCATGATTACTCCCGAGCCTTTGCAGAGGGGGCAGACATTATCAAGAGCTGTGACAACCGCTGTCCTTATAAATTCGGATCTGTTGGGCAATCCTCTAAGAGCGTCCCGTAGAGATTCAGGGACCTTGAACGTAATTATTTCCTGTTTTTCCTTTTTCATTTCATTTTCCCTTGGACGAAGGGCCGATTCCCCCGGACCATATTATTACAAAGTAATACTGGAGAGTCAATTCACTTTGTTGAATCGAACAGGACAGGCCCCCTCAAAACAAGCGCTGCGAAGGTCAGTTTACCGGCCCAGTGACCAGCCGGCTCATAACATCCAGAAGTTTTTTTATGTCTATGGGCTTTTCGAGGAGGGAATCAACCCCTGAATCCTGGATCTTGTATTCTTCCAGCGCCTGGCCTCCCCAACCGGTAAGGAGCACAAACGGCGTTTTTGGTATGCCCTCGGTGGCGCATATTTCTTTTATGGCCTTTCCGACCTGCCATCCGTCCATGCGCGGCATGACAAGATCGCAAACAACCACGTCAATCCGGTTGTTTTTGTAAATTTCAATCGCCTGATCCCCGGAAGTCGCTGTGAAGGCCTTGTGGCCGGTCTCGTTCATTACTTCGCCCAGCATTTGAACTATGGGCTCCATATCGTCAATGACCAGAACCGACATGGGCAGGCCCATTACTGTCTGCTCGGGCGCCCGATCCTCCGTAAGTCCTTCCGGAGACAACGGTAGCGTGATGATAAAGGTAGTCCCCCTGCCCTTCTTACTGGTAACCGTTAATGAACCACCATGGCTTGAAACTATGCCGTGACTAAGAGGCAATCCAAGGCCTGCGCCAATGTTGGTCTTACGTGGCGTCCAGAATGGGTCAAAAACCTTTTTGATGTCGTATTCAGCTATTCCAATCCCGTTGTCGGATATCTCAACGACTGCCTTTTCCCCTTCAGAATATAGCTTGATGTTGACGTCTCCGCCTTCCGGGCATGCTTCCGCGGCGTTTTTTATGAGGTTTACGATCACCTCGAATATTTCGTCGTCACGGCCATGAACCAATACTCCACTTTGGAGCTTCTGAGAGAATCTGACCTGTGGTTTTGGATTGTCAGGGTCAGCTTTGAACAGTGGTGTGGTTACTTGCGTCGCATGGAGGATAGTCTCGGAAATATCAAAGACTCTTGCGTCATTACGACGTTTATCGACCCTTATCCGGGCAAAAGTCTGGAGTCTCCTGACAGTCTCCGCTCCCAGTCGAGCGCTGTCCCTGATTTTCTCGATGGACCGCCGAGCATCGTCTGTCTTGCCGTTATCCATATCCATAATGGCAAGTTCCATGCTTCCCGTAATGATCTGGAGAAGATTGTTGAAATTGTGGGCTACCCCAGCCGCAAGGTCAGCTACCGCCTTGACCCGTTCTGCCTGAACAAGAGCCTCTTCGGCCGCCTTGACGCCACTTACGTCCTCAAGAACGCAAATTCCGCCTATGAATCGACCGTCTTCTGATTTGACTGCGTGAAATATCGCTTTCACCGGCGTGAGTTTAGCGCCGGTTACGGATAGATAATCACCTTCAAAATAGCCGGTCTCTCCCGTGAGGCTTGTTCTAACAGCTTGTAACACTTCCTCGTTATTAAGCCTTTCGAGCATTTCCATACCAACTAGCTGGTCACGGGAAGATCCTATAATTTCGACGAACCTCTCATTGCAGTCGATTATTACGCCATTCCTGTCGTAGTGCATAATGCCCATGGGGGAGCAGGCGAAGATCATTCGGTACCGCTCTTCGCTCCTCTCGAGTTCCTGAGATGTCCGCTGGTTCATGAGGCCTATGGAGGCGAATTCCGCGAAAGACTCGGCAAGAATGACATCTTTCCGGGTAAATCCCCCCGGTTTGTTAGACATCCGCAGGAGCCCAACCGTTTGGTTCCTGATAATTAATGGAGACACAATGATATTATTGGGATTGTCCTGTCCTTCATGCGCCCAAGCAGAACCGTCCGCCGCAACTTCCGTGAAGTTCCGGTAAACAGTTCGCCGCTCCTTAAAGGCCAGTAATTCGGGTCCTGTTAATGGAATACCGGCGCAGGGCTCCAGCCTCCTGGCGGTCATACCGGATTCAAGACACAATATTCGCTGTTGAGATCCATCTTCATTGAGAATGGACAAAAAGCCCGTTTCGCAACCTACAAGTCGTGTGGCGTTCTCCAGTATGGACTGGGCCGCCTCCACAAAGTCGGACTTCTCCAAAAGCGCCCTGGCGGAATCCAGCATGGATCTTGTTTCCAGATTGGTGTTCTTAAGGTCTTCTATGGCCTCGGCCAACTCTGTCTCAAGTTCCTTTCTGTCTGTGATGTCTCTCGTGATGTGTATATAACCTCTCAAAACCCCGTCCGAGTCTATAATCGATGACATTCGCGTCTCAAGCGCCATCTTCTTGCCGGTATCATAGTGCTCCGCCCTGGCGTAACCCTGGCCCTGTATAGACGAGTATAACGGGCAATTCTCAAGAGACCCTTCGGAGCATCCGGTAACATCATAGCAGAACCTGCCGATCGCGTTCTTTTCCTCGACTCCAGTTACCTTCTCCATTGACAAATTCATCTTCATCATTCTGAAGTCAGGATCAAAGATCGCCATCAAATCCTTTACCGAATCGAAGGTGAGTTCCCATTCCTCCTTGGCCCTTATGACAGACAATTCAGCGGCCTTCTTTTCCGTCACGTCGCGAAAACTCCATACACGACCAACAGCCCTGCCACCGATTTTCTGGGGAATCGAGTACCTCTCTATGATACGTCCATTTTTCAACACAATGGTATCAAACGCCTCTACGTCAGAATGTTCACGAAGGTATTCGACCCGATCCCAAAAAGCCTCCGGATCGTCAATCATCGATCCGGAGTATTCGTGTAACGCAAGGCGTCCCTTGTTGACAATCTCCCTGTCCGTCATGCCCCAGATCTCAAGGAACTTTTCGTTGAATGCGTTGATTTTCCCGTCGGCTCCTACCACCAGTAGGCCGTCAGCGGTTGATTCGAGCGTGGATTCCAGTATGGAAAGAGCCAGCCTCATCTCATCTTCAATGCGTCTGAATGCTGTGATATCCTCGCAGGTCATAAGGTTTCCGCCGGATTTCAGCTTAACCGGCCTGAAATGGATGACCTTGTCGGTTCCATCTTTGCACCTGACAGTGAACATCCTGCTGCGACCGGCTCCGGACGCAGCCCTCGACAGGTCTAACCGCCAGGCCGTTGTGACCTCTTCCCTGTATGCAGGGTCAGGGTATACCTTTTCACGCCAATGATGCGCTGTAGGAATTTCCGACAGCTCGTATCCAAACATTTCCACGAATTTAGGGTTGACATATTCAAATGTCAGGTCATCAGAGATAAGAATCAGACCGAAAGGAGAAGCTTCGGCGAATGACTCAAATTTCTCTTTTTCAGACTTGAATCCCTCGCTCTCGAGTTCCCTCACCCGTTTCCTGAGATATTCGAGTTCTTGTAACTGACTTTGCGTGATCCCGTCCGCACCACTCATTTGCACCGTCCTTCGACGCCGTCAGTCAACGGATCGCATCCGCATGCGGTCGCATTGGAGGTATACCAAATCAAACGTGGGCTGATCCAAACAGGGATTTGGTTTTTGCGATTGAAAAGACCTTCTGTTACGAACAGCTTTTCATATTCCCCCACACAATTTTAAAAAGCAAGAATATATTTTGATCGGCTCAAAAGCTTCGCTCACATTGAAAAACCGCCCGGATGGACGGCTCAGGCCAACAAATAGGGGCCGCGGAAACCTGAAAATAGGTAAGGCGGGTCCCACTTTTCATTGTTCTCCCGTGATAATTTTCAATCTCTTTTTCAAGGCGGCTTGCTCTCTCAATCTGTTTGCCTGAAGGGCTTTGAACTGAGCGTCCTGATTCAGATTGTTGATCGCCTGCTGGTTCGACACGAGTAGTCTGTTCAGGGCGTTAAGGGTTCGCAGGCAATTTATGACGTCAGTGCTGGGGACGACACGGCGGTTACCTTCCGGATCGCGCAGGACTTCATTGAGCGTGTTGTTCTTTACGCATCTTTGCGCCAC
Source organism: Pseudomonadota bacterium (assembly GCA_043803345.1). Taxonomy (GTDB): domain Bacteria; phylum Desulfobacterota; class Desulfomonilia; order Desulfomonilales; family Desulfomonilaceae; genus CAJBEZ01. The sequence continues at coordinate 1,348 of JAZDKD010000360.1, read as the reverse complement.
TGTAACCTGCTGCTGAATAGCGCTTCTCTGCTGCAACAGGGTGTTAAGTTGTATTGACAGAGTGCTGGGTACATTTGGAGTATTCCTCACGGGCGTGGCCGAGGCGCTGTTTGTGCTGTTCCAGGATCTGTTGATCGCCCAATCCTGCGCATAGAGGTTGTCTTCCGACATGAAACCCAGAAGCAGGAGCTGCACAACAAAAACCCCACAAGCCATCCCAACTTTCTTTGAAAATGTTTTCAATAGTATTTTGTTATCCATCCTATTCACCACTAAATGTCATTTCGACCGGCAGGGAGAAATCTATCCCCCCTGCTGGGTAAGATTTCTCGTCACAAGGTTCCTCGAAATGACATTCCCGGACATGCCCCTGAGCCGTAGCAAGAGGACTCACCTCAATATCCCCATTTTCCGTTGGAGAATCGCCGTGTTTATCTTGTAGCCCATCAGTGAAATGTAATAGTCACCTTCGGACAGCGACAACTGGCGCTGGGCGTCAAGCACCTCTACGTACGTGGCGACTTGCTCTTTGTAACGTTCCTGGTTGATGCGGAAGTTCTCACTACGGAACTCCACCGCAGCTTTGTTGTCCGCAATGTCCTTTTCCGAGCGTCTCATATCCTCGTAAGCCTGCTTGACTTCATTCATTATCGTTTCAACAAGTAGCTCCCGGTTGACAAACGCCCGAGCTTCCGCTGTCCTTCGTTCCGAGACGACGGATCGCCTCTTGAACATGTCGAAAGTCCAGGTGAGCAGACCCTGGATTCGCCAACTATTTGTCCCTTCAGGGTCTACGATGTTCCAGTCGTCATTGATCCGCCTGCCGGTGCTAATCACGCTGATGTTGGGCATGAGGTCGGCCTTGGACGATTTGACCAGCGCCAGCGCTTGATCCACCGATATGTTGGCCTGCCTGATCTCCAGCCTGTTCTGGGCGGCGATCGCATACGAGTCCGGCAATCTGTATTCAGTCGGCCGGTATGAAAGGTCCTCGATTATCTGGGTCGGCGTGTCCTGCGGGTTGCGCAGGAGATAGTTGAGCGTGGCCTGGTTCTTGGCTATGTCCGCAAGGGACTGTGTCCTTTGTATCCGTGCCTGAGCAAGCTGACCTTCGGTTGAGAGCACATCCACCTTCGGCACCACCCCTGCCTTGTAAAACTCCATGGTCTGGTTCCGTAATGCCTCAAGGGCCCTGATGGCCTGGTTGGCCACCATTAACAGCCTTTGCGCCTGCATCATCTGGAAATAAGCCTGGTTGACGCTGAGTATCAGGTCCTGGCGGTTGACTTCGAACTGGATTGAAGTGTAGTCGACACCAAGCCTGGCGTACTTATAATCGTTGATTAGC
>JAZDKD010000359.1:0-10230 GCA_043803345.1 Pseudomonadota bacterium | reverse complement strand
CCTCCAAAGGCACATATGATTCGTAAAGTTGCGGAATATTGATAGGAAAGGGGACAATGGAATATCCATTTAAATCAACCTCATGTTCAAAAAGCACAGCTTTAACCATGGTGTATCTTTCAAAATAGGAAAGCGGGTTGGATTCTGCCAAATGTCTTTTGGGGTCGCACGGATCAACAGCCGAAATTGAAGGGTCCGGGTTGGTTATCGCCACTATGAGGTGTTCACAAAGAGAAAGCCCGTCGAGCAAATATGCAAGATGATCATTATGAAAGACCTGAAATCTTCCCGCGACAACTCCCAATTTGTCCAAAGGGGCCTCCATCAAATTGTCTAACGTTATCTCTCAAAGTGGTGCTAATTAGAGCTTCTTATATTTGCAGAACAGTCTTGGCTAGATCATAACACTCTCTGGCCATCATGATTTCTTCATTGGCCCTAATTACCAGGATTCTGACGGGAGACGACTGCGAAGAAATCTCGGCGACAGGTCGTTCCATCGTTGGTGGTAGCAAGTTCAAGTTTTTCTCATTGTCAATCATGAAACCCAATTCTTCTGTGCCTTCAAGACATTTTGACCTTACAGTGGAACTGTTTATACCAATACCTCCAGTAAAAACAAGGACATTGCAACCACCAAGCGCGATCAACATTGAGCCTATCGACCTTTTGGCTTTGTAACAGAACGCGTTCAGCGCCAGTTTCGCACGCTCATTTCCATCTCCGGCTGCCTTTTCGATTTCTCTCATATCGCGGCTCAATCCACTTATACCAAGTAACCCGGAATGATGGACCAACATGTCTGAAATCTGATTGGTCGAAAGTTTTTCGTCATCCATAATGAATGGGATTAAGCCTGGGTCAACGTCCCCCGACCGCGTGCCCATAATGAGGCCCTCAACGGTTGTAACTCCCATTGTCGTGTCTATAGATTTGCCGTACCTTATTGCACAAGAGCTGGACCCATTTCCCAAGTGGAGCGTAATTATCCTCAACTGTTCCAAAGGCCGACCCAGGAAATTGGATGATTCAATTGCGGAAAAAGCATGGGAATTCCCATGATAACCTATCCTCTTGTAACCTTTTTCGGAGAAAAATCTGTATGGGAGCCCGTAAATTGCCGCTTCATCAGGTATGTCACGATGGAAGGAACAATCAAAGACAGCCACATGAAGGGCCTGCGGCATCTTCTTCATGCATTCCTCTATCTCCAGAATCATCGCGGGATAGTGAAGCGGAAAAAACGGAGTAACTTTACGGATTTCATCCATTACTTCTATGTCTATTAGTTTTGTTTCACGATATTTTCCCCCATGACCAAGCCTGTGGGCCACTGCGGGGATGTCTTGCAGCGCGGAAATTGGTCCCGCAGTCAAAGTTTCAAACAATGCGTCCAATGCCGTCCCGTGATTTGGTATATTTGCGCTAATTGTTTGATGAGGGCCTCCAAATGCCTGAAAACTAATTACTGATTGAGGAAGCCCTATTCTTTCAAATGATCCTCCGATAAGGACTGTTTCTTCGGTCATCTCAAACAAAGTGAACTTTAGAGAAGAGCTGCCACTGTTAAGAACCAAAACTTTCATAGCTGAATCCTAAAGATTTCATGGGAAATTTTCCGGTTGATTTTCGTGATTGACAAATTAAAGTCGCCAACCCCGTTGGCTCAAGATTGAAACATATGAAAAATCAGCATCAATGGCCGATGTCACATGTTGAACAGCTTTCTCCAAGTTGAAACCCCTTTGAATCCTACACTTTCCGGTTCCCATCTGTTGTTTGTTGATAGGAATCTATGACGCCAGTCTCCGACTAGTATATAAGATCCCCAGTAATACGGATGGGAAGTGCCAGGACTGTTCAGCAGGGATAGCTGAGCCTTTTTAAGGGCCTCGGCTTTTGAGTCGTCTTTGAGATTTTTATATATTTCGAGTAGTAATTTTTCAGAGTGTTCTTCATTAACCTGCCAAGAACTCAGTACCACGGAACTCGTGCCTGCAAAAAGAAACGCTTTAGCCAGGTCGAAAGGGCCGTTAGAGCTTGAATTCAGTATGTTCGGTGGTGAGATACATGAAGACAAGACGACCAGATCCGAATTGAGTCTGAGTCCAAGGACTTCTCCTAACTGTAGGAATCCATCATTTTCCTTGTCGCCGAATAAAGAGAAAATTATCGCAGGTTGTTGTTGTGATCGCCCAAAACCATTAGTGAGAACCCCGTAGGTTCCAAGATGAATGTACATGTAACGATTTAGATCCGCTTTTTTGAAAAGGGTTTCAGTGGCTTGATTTCCCAGATAAGTCTGAGTGGGGCCACCGACTATCTTGGAAATTTCCAGTATCTCCTTCCGTGTTTCGCGTAATGGTCTAAGAATTTCACTTTCTCTGAGAGGAACATTCTGAGGCATATTTACCAGGGACATTAATTTCTGAGTCCCTGGGTTCAGTTCGAGGGTTTTGGAGGAGTCGTTGAATACCGGATCCCCAAAAGCTACCAGGTTCCATCCCGGTTTCGCCTCAGATGGTTTGTTTCTGTATAGACAAAGCGAAAATGTGGATTCGGCGTAACAAAACGTGTATTTTTCTAACAGGTAACTGGGTTTGTCGTTGGCAGACCAAAATCTTTTGGTTTCGTGTGACTTTGAATCGACCAGAATCTCGAATGGTACCCAGCACAATGGCCCATGGGGAATTACCGTCACAATCTTTTTCCCCGCCATCGCATACTCCACGGGCTTTACAACCTTTGAATAAATTTTGTAAGCCACTGATGGGTCCCAACTTGCTAGTGTTTCGTGCTTGTGAAGAGGCCGAATGAGTAATTCCACATCTCTGTCGATTTCAGAAAGAGGGTAATCAATGGAAAAGGTGTGGAATCGGTACCTGTCTATGGCGAAAATATATGTTTTACCGCGCGTCACCATGTATTCAAGCAATACTTCTTCGGGATCTAGATTCTTTTGAACCTGATGAATTGATATAGCTTTAGGCTTGGTTAAGTTGACATAAGCCGGGTAATCTCTCGACAGTTGGTCCTTCAAGACCCCGAAGTTCTGTTCTTTTTTCCGTCTTTCCTTCAAGAGTTTCCTGATCAGTTCATTATTGGGATGATTTTTGGATCGCTGTTCCATGAGTTTTGAGTTCAGGCTGTTGAGGCTCAGCCTGAGACTCTTTTCTCTCAAAAGAAGATCACTAGGGATATTCGAAAAGCCCGGCACGTTTATTTTTGTCAAAGTATCCAGAAAGGAAGCGGCTTTGAGTCTTTCTACAAGCATGAGAGCCTGGTTATCATACTCTCCTTCAGGATCTTTTTTGGCAAGATTCATTAGAACTCGTAGGGTGGTTTCAAATAGAGCCGAAGTGCCTCCGAAAATAAAATCATCTTCCTCAGATTCCTCTGAGTACTCGGCATCCATTCTATCAACTATGGTCAAAGACTTTCGGTAAGCTTCTAGAGCCTCTCCAAAATTCTTCCTTTCTTCCAGTGTTCGTCCCATAATGAAATAGGCTTTCCAAAGCATACTCCTATCTTCGGACGCTTGAGCTATGTCTAACGCTTTTTTAAGATCTGTAACCGACGCCTCAAAGTCTCCCAATGTTGCGTTCACAAGAGATATTTGGAGCAAATTCTCATTGATTCCTCGTCGATCTCCGATCTTGGTTCTAATGTCCATAGCCTCGGCATAATTTTCCATGGCTGAGTTCGGCCTTCCTAGAACCTGATTCATGGTTCCTATCCTAGTTAAAACCCTAGACTCATTTGCCATGTCCTTGGTATCTCTAGTGAGTCCAAGCGCCTTTTGAAGATATTTCATGGAGTTTTCAGGATCCTTTAGCTTGCTCATCACGTCAGCCAGACGTATTAATTGAGCTTTCTGGACCTTTGTGTCTCCGTTTTCTGAACTTATCCGTAAGGCGTCTTCAAGAAAATCTCTGGACTTCGAATAGTCCTCCATCCTGTAATATATGATACCAATTCGATCGTAAATTTTTCCTGTATATCTATCGGTTCCCGATGTCTGTGAGACAGACAGGGCCCTGTGATAATGATCCAGGGCACGGTCATAGTCTTTGAATCCCTGGAAAATTTCTCCTAGGTAGAAATCAATTTCTTGGGATTGCTGGGATAAAATACTGTGTGCGTTTCTTAAGCGATTGGCCTCAGTAAGATTTCTTATAGCGCTTTCATAGTCTTCCATTTTAGCCTGAATAATGCCAATTGATCCTAGAGCCCAGGCCAATCCTTTGATATCTTGTGTCTTGGAGAGTTGATCTCGTGTTTGTTCAAAAATCCCAAGGGCTTTCTGAAAATCCCCCATTTCTTCAAAGACTGATGCAATTCTGAGATTGATTGAAGAGATAGATTTGGGGTCTTGGTCGACCTTGGCCAGTTCCATCGCCTTGTTCAAATAAGCTAGGGCTTCGGTGTAATTTCTTCGGGCCTTGTGGATTGTGGCTGTTTCAGACAGTATAGCTAGCGTCCCCGAAGGATTGAATATCCGTTTGTTGTAGGCTTCCGCTTCCTTAAGGACCGATGCTCCATTGTCAATATCTCCCGCCACAAGGTGCAGAGAGCCTATACTAATAAGATCTGTAGCAATGCCTCTGATATCAGAGGTTTGTTTGTGAAGTTCAAGAGCAAGCTTGAACTTCTCCATCGCGGGCTGGTACAATCCATCCAAGGCGTCTAAATTGCCTAAATTTGTCAAAGCGTCGGCTTCTCCCTTTTTGTCAGACACCTGTCGATATATTTCAAGAGCTGTTTGCAAATTTTGGGACGCTTTTGAGTGCATCGATTTGCGTCGATATATATTTGCTAGATTTACAAGGTTAGCCGCATAACCTCTTAAATCACCAATCGATTTTCGTAATTCCAATGCCTGATCAAAGGTGTGCTCAGCTCGATCAATAGCGCCTGAGTTCTTGAACATGACGCCTAATGCGGTTAAATCCTTTCCCTCGTTATATCTATCGCCGATTTGCTTATGTTTTTTCAGGGCTATCTCTAGAAGTTCTTTGGCCTTGGAAGTATTTCCTCCAAGTTCGTATCCTAATCCAATAGTAAAATCAGCTTCTGCGATTCCTCGAGTATCATTCATAGCCACAAAGTCCTTTTTGGCTTCCAGAGCGGCTTCCAAACCTTTGTCCGTGTTTTCCCTTGTCAAACGAAACCTAGCCACTGCCAACCGTAGATAATTCGAGGTCTTATGATCTATTCCCGTCTTGGAAATATCAATAGCTTCTTTAAGTTGTTTCAATGACTCAGAAGGATTCCCAAAAGCTTCATTGATCTCCACAGATATTATTCTGCTTTGAACCATTCGATCCTTATTTTTTAGTTTCCTATAAATGTCAAATGCCTTTTGAGAATGTTCAGCGGCATTTTTCAGATCGCCTTGCCTAAACGTCATCTGGGCAAGAGTTTCCTCCGAATCGGCTTCACCATCGATGGCCCCAGCTTTTTTGAACTCATCGAGCGAGGTGGATACAAGTTCAAAGGCATGTGCCCGGTCAGCTTTTTCAATGAGAATTTTGGCGAGTAATAGTTTTACACGAGCTTTGAACAAATCATGCTGCCCTTCTTCAAGCAGCGTAACGGCCTTTGTAAACTTCTCTGAAGCCTTATCCAGATTTCCTTCCGCATTTTCGTTCATTCCCGTTATCGTCGCCTGGAGAGCTTCAGTCCATTTGATTTCTGAGGTAGAGGTCAGCTTTATGGCAGCGTTAAGATTGGATTGAGCTCCCTTAAAATCGCCTGAAACCATACCTAGGTAAGCCATTCGAAGCAGCGTTTGACCAAGTAACTTCGGCTGGTCCGATTCACTCAATGTTTTTTCGGCCTTTTTGAGTTCTATTTCAGCGTTCTTAAAATCACCTTTTGAAATATAGGCGTCACTAATATTAAGACGAATTGCGGCAAGCCGATCATGGTGATTATTTTTGGAGTAAAAACTTGACAGACGATTCAAAATTGAGAGCGCTTCAGGGAATTTCTTCAATTGCATATACGCCTTAGAAAGATTTTCCAACAATCCAGGAATTTGGCCGGATTCCGAAGAAGGCAGAATTTTCTGAGCCTCCTCAAGTTGTGATGTAGCTTTCAAATAGTCTCTCTGAGACATTGAAATCTGGCCTGCCAGAATCAAGTCCAAAGCTCGCCCTCTAGCGTTTTTGAGCTCTCGATTGATTCCAATGGCTTTCTCCAAAAGGTTCGAGGCCTCTTCGCTTTGGCCTAACTCAAAATTAGCCTTTGCCGCCGCTCTCAATGCAATGGCTTCTAACTTGCGGTTACCGATCGATCTTGACTTGTCCAAAGCTGATCTACTTGAGATTAACATGGCTTGCCATTGACCATCTTGTTGATTTGTTTCAGACGATTTAAGAAGATTGACAATCTCTTCTGGGTTGATTTTGATGTGTTTCGTGTCGTCAGACAGCTCTTGCCGGGTTGTCTCGTCCGACTTGTCTTCAGCGGTTGTTGTTTCCTTTGACGCTGATTCAGAATTGGACGCCACTTTCTCTGAAGACGTTGACCCGGCAGCCAAGGCCCATCCAAAAGAGTCTTTTGGAAGAAGTGGTGTTTCAAAGTCAACGATATTTGAGTCGAGATCAGTCCTTGAAACGGAGAGAACGCCACTGCCTGCGGCCTGTTCGGAAGCAATGAGATCCTTGGCGAGGCATAAGGACTCGCTATAATAAATCGGTGATAGACCTAGCGTTAGCAAGCCCAAAACAACACGTAAAACTTTTTTCATGAACGCCACCATGTTCTGTATTCTTAGAGGCAAGTCCCAAAATAAATCTAGGAACCGGAACGGTTATCAACAGAGGCCGAAGCATTCCTTCCGCCGAAACCGGCTTTAAGTCTTAAATGAAGAAACAAGCCAAATCCTGTCAAACACATAGCCAAACAAAGGATTTGTCCCATGGTCAAACCCGAAAATATGAAACCAATTTGAGGATCCGGTTCCCTAAAAAATTCAGCGGTAAAACGAAAAAATCCATACAAAATCAAGAATATTGCTAAGATGTCACCAGCCATTTTGACTTTTTTCCGCGCAACCCATAGGATGACAAAAAGTATCGGACCTTCCAGCAGAGCCTCATAGAGTTGTGATGGATGTCGAGAGATGTTTCCACCTCCGGGAAAAATCATTCCCCACGGGAGATCTGTTGCTCTGCCAAACAACTCGCCATTAATAAAATTGCCAATTCTTCCTAACATCAGACCCAACGGGGCAGCTAAGGCGCCTATATCAGCAAGCTCAAAAAAAGAGACTTTTCGTTTTATCGAAAAAATCAAACCAGACAGAATCATTCCTATGAGTCCACCGTGAAAACTCATTCCTCCATGCCAAATGGCCAAGACCTCCCAAGGGCGATGAACATAGACCGGCAAATTATAAAAAATCACATAACCAATTCTGGCTCCCAGCAATAATCCTAAGACAAGATAAAACAGGAAGTCACCGGCGGCTTCTGACGGAATGGGACCGTTCTTTCTTTCCAACTCATTCCTGATGATTAAGTAGGCTACACCAAAGCCAAGGAGATACATTAATCCATACCAGCGGAATTCAAATGGCCCCAATCTGAAAATCACCGGATCAATGAGCATGTTTTCAGGCGGATTCATTGTTGTCCGCCTCCGATAACCGGTTTATTGAAAACAATCGTAACGTATTGTAAAATTTTCTAAAAATTCCTCTTATTATACGAACATCTCGTGCATCCATACATGCGCTGTTGAGAATTCTGCGGACATCCCTCATCATTCTTAGTGAATTATTTGCAGGCAAGAATCCGGTCTGAATCAAAACCTGTTCTATGTGTGTGAACATCTGTTCGCGATCTTCTATACGGGCCGGATGAAATGGAATGGCCTTGAAACCAACAGGCTGACAGGCTATCTCGAAGATTTCGTAACACATTATGGCAACGGCTTGGGCAAGATTCATGGAAGCGAAATTGGCGTCAGTCGGTATAATGACGTGCTGGTCACAAAGTTTGATTTCTTCATTAGTCAGACCTCGAGATTCGCGTCCGAAAACAATTGAAACCGGACTCGTTCTAGATTTTAATATTAAGTCCTTAACAATTTCTGAAGGGGCCTTGGCTGTGGTTCTCTTTCCGCCCAGGCGTGCTGAAGTCGCTACCGCAGTAACTGAACCTAAAAGAGCTGAGTGCAGTTCATCGAATCTGTCAGCGTTGGATACAACATCGTAAGCTCCGGAAGACATAGAAAATGCCTCGGTATCGGGTCCGCATGAAGTTGAAGAAACGAGCCTAAGATTTTTTAATCCCATATTTTTCATGACACGCGCGACTCCACCAATGTTCCCGGCGTGGGTTGTTCCGACCAACACAATACGAACATTTTCTAAGGCTTCAAGCCAATCGGGATGTACTCTGAATCCTCTCTGAACTCTTTTATTGGGTTTCATTTCTGCTGCTGATCATTTCCATTGTGCCATGGGGATCCGCGAATAGAACACCTACGCGGAAAGCAAGATATTATTGCTGAACCTTATTGTCAATTAATAACAGTATATAAGACTTAATATTTAAAGTTATGCCATCAAATTTGCCCAAATTTTTTGGTCGTAACATTCTTTTGTGTTGGAAAAAAAGAACTATGCTATGAATAAGATGGTAGTTCAAAGCATTTCATCAATGACAAGGGGGTACGTTCGATGTTCGATTCGTTCATTTTAGGAGGGGCAATCGTTTTAGGCGTAATTGGCATATTTAACACCATTGTTATGTTTGAAGTCCTGGGTAGAAAACGCGGGTCTGATTTTCTAAAATCATTGCATAGATGGCTTGGAATTGTTTTTACAGGAATTTTTACAGGTCTTTTTGTTTATATGTTTCCACGCCTAGCCTTCTTCTCCAATGTCCCCGTGAATTTTCTCCTCCATGGCTTAATTGCGATCATCGTCTTTGTCCTCTTGGTTGCTAAACTATGTGTTGTGAGACGCTACAAAGCCTACGCAGGTTCTGTACCCTTGCTAGGGTTTTACGTGATGCTCGGAACTATGTTGGTTGTTCTTACTTCGGCTGCCCTGGAACTCCTGAAGCAATCTTCGCATTGATGTTACTTGGAGCATCAAGAATGAATTCAGAATGGAATTTTGAAAGCGTTGATTTGTTGGCGGTTAGTTTTCAAAAGGCGCGAATAATCTTGACCGCTGCTGAGCTTGATTTATTCTCAAAATTTCGACCAGGATCAATGTCAGTTCAACAACTTAGTGAAGCTAATGGCTGGAATCCAAGAGGTTTACGGATTCTCCTAGACGCCTTGACCGCCATGGGATTGGTCAAGAAAAACGCCGCCGAATACTCGATCGACCCTCATGTTTCAGAGCTTTTGGATTCTGAATCACCGCACACCATCCTGCCGACGCTTCTTCATAGAGTTCGTATGTGGAATAGCTGGTCTAACCTGACCTCTATTGTTTCCGGTGAATTCGACATGGATTCTTTCGTTAAAGTCAAGAAGTCATACGAAGATATGAGGGCTTTCATAGGCGCCATGGAAGTGATAGGGCGACAAAGGGCAAACGAAATAGCTCGAGAAATAAACATCGGAGGCAGGAGAAGTCTCCTGGATGTTGGAGGCGGATCCGGGGTCTATACCAGGGCCTTTCTGGAGTTTAATCCAGAGTTGTCAGCTACAATTTTTGATCTTCCTCCAGTTATTCAAATGGCTAAAGAAAAGTTTGAGGATTCGGGACTTAAAAATCGGGTAAGTTTTATTGAAGGGGATTTCAACAACTCCGCGTTGCCAGAAGGACATGATATAGCTCTTCTGTCAGCCATCATTCATATTAACGGCCGTGAGAAAAATCGAGCGCTATTTTCGAAGATTCATAAGGTGTTGGAACCGGGTGGCATGATTATAATTCGCGATTACATAATGGATGAATCCAGAATTCATCCTGAAAGTGGAGCTATCTTTGCCGTCAATATGCTGGTTGCAACCAGAGAAGGAAACACCTACACCCTTGGAGAAATTTACGAAGACCTTAAGATCTCGGGGTTCAATGATGTCCGACTTATACGTGAAGGTCTTCGCATGGATCAATTAGTAATTGGAATCAGATAGGTTTGAGTTGAGGGTCTCATTGTTGGCTAACTATTTTTCCAGATGGCTTTTCGTTTTTCAAGAAATGCCGTAATCCCTTCGTTAGCGTCGAGTGTTTCCATCAAATTTTTCAGATAGAGGCCT
>JAZDKD010000358.1:0-8604 GCA_043803345.1 Pseudomonadota bacterium | reverse complement strand
CTGTTGATGGGCCGTATCTGACCTGTGAAACAGGAAAACCCCGGCGAATTAACGCCGCTGGCGACGTAAGGAGGAGAAAAAATGCTTTGGACCATAGTGGTAATCTTGTTGATCCTTTGGCTACTAGGTTTAGTCACCTCGTACACCATGGGCGGAATCATTCATATTCTCTTGATCGTCGCTCTTGTGGTGATTGTGATTAATCTCATTCAAGGCCGAAGGGGCTTGTAGAAGCCCTGGAATGGCTTGATGCGTCATGCCGCTCCTGCGGTACCAAGAATCGCGGTTCTCACACAAGGAGGTGAGCAACATGATAATGAACCTGACAAAAAGTCTGGGAATGCTATTGCTTGGCATCTGGCTCATCGTGACGGGCCTTATGCAAGCGCTATCGGTCGGTAATCCGATCGTCCATGTTTTACTGGCTCTGCTTGCTGTCGCCGCCGGGGTTTTAATCGTGCTGGATCGGTAGGCTGTTCGGTTTCAACGATTATGGGCATCTCAGCGGACTCAACCATGTGACTTCCGTTGTTTGTTTGGCTGTTACTAATGGGACTGTGGCTTTATCGCCCTGACCTATGTCTAATTTACCCGGGAAGAAGGAGTAACCCTATGAAGAGATCGAGATACTTTATAGCGCTGTTTCTAGCAATCTGCGCCTTTTTTGCAACCCAATCCCTCGCCGCTGAACCAGAGGTTGGGAAAACTCCCAGCGTTCAGGCTCAAACCGATGAAAAACCCGTGACGGCCCCAGGACATAGCCAAGCAAGCGAAAAAACCGTCATTGAGCAGGCTGACAGAGTCAGCAAGATACTCGGGAAAAAAGTGATAAGTCAGAAAGGAGAGGACCTTGGAAAGATCGAAGATATAGTGCTGAGCAAGGAGGCATGTCTCGATTATATAGTTTTGGCCCCCGGCGGTTTGCTTGGGACCGGTGACCGATTGATCCCGATTCCTTGGAAAGCGGTGAAGACAGGCGCTCAAGCGGACACGATCATCGTCGATATCGACAAGAGTCAGTTAGAAGCGGCCCCTAACTTTGAAAGCAAGAAATGGCCTAACTTCTCGGACAACGAGTGGTATGGGAAAATTCGAGAGTTCTTCGGGGGACAAAAGTAGGCTCGGATGAAATATCATCTCAAGACTTTCCCGGGTCCTCTCATCGAGTAGAACCCGGCAATGTGGCAGGAGGAAAATATGAGACTCAGTATGCCAATTGAGCCATTGATAGGGTTTCTGATAATAGGACTTGTAGCCGGCTTTCTGGCCGAACAAATTATAAGAGGGAGAGGCGCCGGTCTAGTTGTCAATCTTGTTGTAGGGGTCGTAGGCGCCTTCATCGGGGGGTTCCTCTTAGGCTTCCTGGGATTGTCCTTTCACGGACTGATCGGAACGTTGATCAGCGCTACGGTCGGGGCGGCGATACTCCTATTTGCGCTAGGGTTGGTCGAGATTATTCTCGTTCGCCGGCGATCAGGTTGGCAAGGCTGGAAGAACTGGTCCAGGGCCCTTGTACGCCGTTAAAAATCGGGCCCTCAAACATGACTCAGAGTAAATACCGCTTCTGCGAAATGATTGTTTTATGGAGGAAGACATGAACATAAATCTGCAACTTCAGCCGGTGGTAGCGTTGATAGCCGGCATTTTGATACTCGTAGCGCCTCGTTTCGTGACATGGATCATCGGGATTTATTTGATCATAGTAGGCGCATTAGGTCTGCTTGGCAGATAACGACGGAGGATTGAGTCTCGAACCAAGACGATGGTGCGGCGCGCCTCTTCGTTCCTGGCTGAAACTGAAGAATATGAATCCACATTTAGACTCAAAAGGAATACGAAGGAGCAAGAGTCATGAAGCTGAAAATCTTAATGGTCTCGGGAATGAAATTGGCAATTTTCATTGCCGTGGTGTGTGTCATAGTGGTTGGTCCGGCCTTGCCAGACGCCAAGGCTGCGAAAGCGATTCGTGCGGCGGTCCAGGCCGTTGAGGGAGACGCCACAATGACTGTGGGGCTCGATCAGGAGCCGGCAAAACTGGCCGTAGGGAAAACAGTAGAAGCGTGGAACACGGTAAGCACGAATGAAAACAGCAAACTGTTCCTCAAGTGGGAAACGGGATTGCTCAACTCGCTCGGCGGGTTTTCATCCATCTTCCTTGCTTCAAGAGAAACTAAGAGCGGCCCGATCGATACCATTGAAATGACTGAGGGTCTCCTTCGAGTGACTCGGAAGAGTGGAGGAGGCGCAGGCGCTCCGTACATGGTTGTAACCCCTGCGGCTTCAATTGAGCCTGTTAATATTGATGAGGCGGTAGATTTTATAGTAGAGGTTTATGTTCCAACGACAGCCGTTATAACAGTTGTTTCCGGAAATGTCCTGGTGAAGAATTTGACGTTGACTCCGCCGACGGAGACAGTCCTTGCTTCTTGCCAGACTCTTTACGTGGACCAGGGGAAGCCGAAACAGGAGGCCATGGCTTCTTCTCCGGAGGATCTTCGTAGGCAAGTTGACGGAACGACAATTCCCGGGACCATAGTCGCAAATCTGGACAACTGCCCGGCGACGACTCGTCAGCCGATTGCAGCCGAACCAAGAGTCTCTCAAGGTTCTCAATACTCGGATTATGAATTCGAAGACTGGGGTTCCCGTGATGTGTATCCGTACAACGACATCCTCGTTCAGCAGCCTGACCGGGGAGTGGGCGTCGTGGTAGTCCTGCCCGGTGTTGGACGTTGGATCATACCTATGGAGGTGTTCTCCGGCTGGAGATACGATCCTGAAATTATCGGGAATTATTCCAGGCAGATTGTTCTGGACCAGATGATTTACGGCGATCAATATTACCTGGAGGATTTGCGACTTCAACAACAACAGTTCCGTGACATGGTCTACCTGGCTCAAGTCTCCGGCAACAGGGACATGTTGTGGGACGCTCAAAGGAGCCTTGCCGACGTCAATATTAAAGAGCAGTGGACATCGAGGCGCCTTAACCGTCTCGAAAAGACAGTGGCGGGTCTGAAGCAGGAACAGGGCAAGTTTAGCCAAAAACTACCCCAAGGGGCAAATTTGTTCCAGGCTGTCTCAAATTCCTTCAATTCTCCCAAGAACCTTAAGACGGTCCAAAGTTTCCGCGACAGAATAAAGACCGACGTGAACGTTCAGAACCAATTGGCGGGACTGGCCGGCAAGGAATTGACCGATATGCGTTCCAAGGTTGCCCGTGAGCGGGATCCGCAGAAGCGTCTGGCTCTAAGGGACGAACTCAACAAAATCAACCAAGATGTGGCTCAAGGGAAACTGCCTATACCCGCAAAACAGCCTCAAGTCAAACAGCTCGTGGATAGACTCGCAAAAGAACAGGACACCAAGAAAGTTCAAAATATTCAGAAGCAATTGAACCGACTGACAAAAACCGAAGCGCCCCGTTCGGCGCAGCTTCTTAGTCCGGATAAACTGACTTCCTTGAAGCAGGAAGTTGCGAAGTTCCCCAACCCAGAAAAGCGGAATGATCTGGAAGCAAGGTTCGGCCAACTCCAGCAATCGGTTGAACAGAGAAAACAGGCTGAATCCACCAGGGAAAAGATCGATTCCATAACGACACAGGCGGCAAAACAGGGGGATGTCAGAAAACGCGATGAGCTTCTCGGACAACTCAAGGATCTGGGAAAAACACCGTCAACCGGTCGGACCAGCGAATTGAATTTGCTTGGTCAGCGGCGGAACCTGGAAACCCAGCTATCCATCGAACAAGATAAGCAGAAAAGGATGACGCTGGAAAAGGCTCTGGAAGATCACCGAAATAAGCAGGCCGAAGCGCCACGTCAACAACCGGCACAAAGAAAACAATCTGAAGCGTTGCGAGGACAACAGCAAGACATCCAGAAACCGGCCGAACGACAACAGCTTGATCTTCAGAAACAGACCGATCAGGCGCATGAGCAACAGCTTGATCGTCAGAAGCAGCTTGAGAGCCAAAAACTCAAAAAACAACAGACCGAACAGTTGCAGAAACAACACGGCGAAGCCCAGCAACATAAGCTTCAACAAGAACAGGCCGATCAAGCGCGCCGCCAGCACCAGATGGAAGGTGACCTGAAACGCCACGAGCAAGAACAAGCTCAGCAAACTCAACGTCAGCAACAACAGAAACAAGAACAGCGAGAGCAGGTTCAGCAACAGGAACACAAGCAAAAACAGGAACAGGCTGAACAGTCGCATAGACAACAGCAGCAGAAACAAGAGCAGGTTCAACAACAGCAACATCAGCGTCAGCAAGAACAGGCTGAGCAAGGACGCCGTCAACAAAAGCAAGAGCAACAAGAGCAGACTCAACACAAACAACAGCAACAAAGACAAGAACAGTCTGAGCAGTCGCATAGACAACAACAGCAGCAACAAGAGCAGGTTCAACAACAGCAACATCAGCGTCAGCAAGAACAGGCTGATCAAGGACGCCGCCAGCAACAGCAACAGAGGGCCCCTCAAGTGCAGCAACACCGAGAGCAGCCCCAGCAGCCCCGGCAAGCGCCTCACGTCCAACAACCTCAGGCTCCTCAACAACAAAATAAGGAGGAGCACGGCCATCAAAAGAAATGAACAATTCAGTGGAGAGGAGCAGATGTATTTTATGCGGATGATCTCATTTCTGCGTTAACACGCACCATTCGAAGCGCTAACCTCCGTTCGTCGAGGGAACGTATTCATGAAAGCACTGTTGATTTACCCGTCGATACCCGACACTTTTTGGAGTTTCAAACACATTATGAAGTTCATTCGCAAAAAAGCGGCCCACGTGCCTCTGGGGTTGCTGACCGTAGCCTCCCTATTTCCCGAAAACTGGGATCTTAGGCTTGTCGACACAAACGTTGAAAGCGTCTCGGATGAATTGATGCAGTGGGCTGACATGGTATTTATAGGGGCCATGATCGTTCAAAGGGGGTCTGTGGGACAGATTGTCGCTAAATGCAAAGCTTTGGGCAAGCCCGTAGTCGGTGGAGGCCCCCTGTTCACAAGTTGTCGGGAAGACTTTGACGATATTGACTATCTCGTCCTCAATGAAGCGGAGATAACACTCCCGATGTTCCTGAAGGATTTGATCGAGGGTAATCCACGTCGCGTCTATACCGCTGAGGAGAAACCTGACATCTCGTTGACTCCTTTACCCAGATGGGACCTTATAGACATAAATCTCTACGCTTCCATGTCCGTTCAGTATTCCCGGGGATGTCCGTACGACTGTGAGTTTTGTGACATTGTGAACCTGAATGGCCGGCGCCCCAGAGTAAAGTCAAATAACCAGATGATAAGAGAGTTTCAGATACTGCACGACATGGGTTGGCGTGGAACCGTGTTTGTCGTAGACGACAATTTCATCGGTAATCAATCGAAGGTCAAGTCTTTCCTTAGGGCGCTCAAACCGTGGCAGGAGGATAATGGTTTTCCTTTCTCGCTGTATACCGAGGCATCTGTGAATTTGGCTCAAGACGAAGAACTCATGAAGCTGATGACAGAGGCAGGCTTTGACTCTGTCTTTCTAGGGCTGGAAACCCCGGATGATAAATGTCTTGCGGAATGTGGCAAGCATCAAAACCGCTCTCTGGATTTGTTAGAAGCCGTTAAGACGATACAGCGAAACGGGATGGAAGTGATGGGTGGCTTCATAATAGGTTTTGATAACGATCCGCCGGATATTTTCGAGCGCCAGATCGAGTTCATTCAAAACAGCGGAGTGGTAAGAGCAATGATCGGCCTGCTCGAGGCATTGCCGGGAACCCGCCTTTACCGGCGACTCAAAGAGGAAGGGCGACTTCTCGAAGATTGCTCCGGCGATAATTGCGACGGGGCCATGAATTTCAGTCCCAAAATGGATTCGCAGCTTGTTCTGAAGCAATACAAAGCCGTCCTGAACTACCTCTATTCCCCTAAAGAATACTACACAAGGGTTTTGGAGTTTCTGAGCGCTTACGAGCCTGTGAGGCGACACAGAATGACATTATTGGGAACAAGGGCTTTTCTCAATTCCATTCTTTATCTGGGCATTCTCGACAAATGGAAGAACAAAATCTACTACTGGAAACTGCTTTTAAAAACATTGGTGTTTTATCGCCGGTCTTTGCGTGAGGCGGTGACGTTGATGATTTTCGGCTACCACTATCGGAAGCTGTTCACAGAGTCAGCGGACGAAAGCGGAAAGGTGATTGCCAATTGGTAACTGAATTGAACAGGCGGCTACCCGTGGGAGCCGAAATTGATACTACGGATGCGGCAATTAATTTTCGCGTATGGGCCCCTCTTTGTCAAAAAGTTCAGGTTGTGGTCGAGGATGGGTCATCGAATTCAACTGATACGCGAGAGAATTTTGATCTAGTTAGAGAACCGGACGGTTATTTCTCCGGGTCAATGGCTGCAGCGAAAAATGGGATGTTGTATTGGTTTCGTCTAGACGGGCGGGCGGAGGTTTACCCAGACCCAGCGTCGCGTTTCCAACCAAATGGACCCCACGGTCCGTCAGAGATAGTGGATCCGGGGCTGTTCACCTGGACTGACCAGGCATGGCCGGGTGTTTCGATAGAGGGCCAGGTCATGTATGAGATGCACGTCGGAACCTTTACCCAGGAAGGCACATGGGAAAGCGCTACCCTAGAGCTACCCGAACTGGCCGCCCTCGGCATAACTGTGCTCGAGCTTATGCCGGTGGCCGAATTTCCGGGTAATTTTGGGTGGGGATACGACGGCGTGAATCTTTTTGCTCCGACGCGTCTTTACGGACGGCCTGACGATTTTCGCCGATTCGTGGACCAAGCTCATTCTTTAGGCATGGGCGTGATCCTTGACGTTGTTTATAACCACCTGGGCCCGGACGGCAATCATCTGTCGAAATTCTCCGATGACTATTTTACCGATCGTTATGAGACGGATTGGGGAAGAGCGATCAATTTTGACGGACCCGCCGCTCAGCCTGTGAGAGATTTCTATATTTCCAACGCCTGCTACTGGATTGAAGAATTCCACCTCGATGGTTTGCGACTGGATGCCACTCAAACCATCTATGATCAATCGCCGGAACATATTATCAGTGTCATTACGCGGCATGTGCGCCAAGCGGCGGGCAATCGTTTCGTTATTCTGGTAGCGGAAAATGAACCGCAGGATGTGAAGCTGGTTCGGCCCGTTGATCAGGGCGGGTACGGTATGGACGCTCTGTGGAACGATGATTTCCACCACAGCGCCATGGTGGCTCTTACTGGGCATAATCAGGCGTATTATTCGGATTACCTTGGAAGTCCACAGGAATTCATTTCCGCCGCCAAGTGGGGTTATCTGTTCCAGGGCCAAAGGTACAAACACCAA
Source organism: Pseudomonadota bacterium (assembly GCA_043803345.1). GTDB lineage: Bacteria > Desulfobacterota > Desulfomonilia > Desulfomonilales > Desulfomonilaceae > CAJBEZ01. Next base: position 1,254 of record JAZDKD010000358.1, on the reverse strand, counting down.
AAGAATCGGCGTGGCACCCCTTCACTTGATCTAAAGCCGTCTGCGTTCGTCACGTTTATACAGAATCACGACCAGATAGCCAATAGCGCAGGGGGGTTACGATGCCACAAGCTCACCAGTCCAGGGCGCTATAGGGCAATGACCGCTCTCATGCTCTTGGGTCCAGGCACACCTATGCTATTCCAGGGGCAGGAGTTTGCCGCATCCAGCTCTTTTCAATATTTTGCGGATCATGAAAAGGGACTGGCAGGGAAAGTACATCAGGGGAGGATCGAATTTCTTCGCCAGTTTTACTGTCTTGACGCCCCTGACATGAAACATGTCCTTCCCGATCCCTCGGACCCGGCTCTGTTCAGACAAGCAAAACTTGATACGTCCGAACGGCAGCGCCACGCTGGAATTTACGCGCTTTATCGTGACTTGATAAAACTTCGACGCGAAGACCCCGTGTTTAGCGCTCAGCGACATCGCGGACTGGACGGAGCGGTGTTGGGACGGGATGCTTTCTTGTTACGCTTTTTCGGAGAAAATGGAGATGATAGGTTGGTGTTGGTGAATTTTGGCCTGGACTTGCACCTTGATCCCGCTCCTGAACCCCTGCTGGCTCCACCGGAATCCATGCGTTGGAAAATCATTTGGTCAAGCGAAAGTCCTACGTATGGAGGCTCCGGGACCCCACCCGTAGACACCCCTGACAATTGGAGGCTACGAGGTCACGCCGCAGTGGTCTTGGGACCCAGGAAAATCGGAGAAAGCTGGTCATGAGTGATCTATTCCGTAGCATTGCTTGTCGTACTCAAGACGCGGTTGAAACCGAAGGGTTGCTTACACGCGAATGGCTTGTGGCAAACGGCCTGGGTGGCTATGCTTCAGGGACTGTGTCCGGTGTCCATACACGGCGCTATCACGGGCTCCTGATTTCTGCGCTTCCGGCTCCCTTGGGACGAATTGTGATGTTAAGTGATCTCACTGAGCAGGTTGTTCTTCCAGATGGAACAAAAGTGCGACTCGGTGGTGAAATCAAAGCAGGCAGCCCACCAAGGTTTCTCGGGCCACTTGTCCTGTCGGAATTTCGGTTGGAATTCGGTCTTCCGGTCTGGCTCTACACAATAGGTAATTTGGTTATTGAAAAGAGATTATTACTCCCCCATTTGCAGAATAGCGTTCACATCATATACCGTATGGTGTCCGGCGATGGTCCGGTGAGGCTGGAATTGTGGCCGGCTGTACACTTCCGCATGCAAGAGGCGATTC
>JAZDKD010000357.1:0-4276 GCA_043803345.1 Pseudomonadota bacterium | reverse complement strand
TATTCCCTCCACCAACAATAACAACCTTTTCTCCAAGCCGTAATTCTCTTCCCAGGTTTATGTCTCTTAAGAAATCAATCCCTCCCCCGAAAACACCTTCGATCCCATCATTTTCACCCTTAATTCCGAGCGGCGCAGACTTGTGCGCTCCAATTCCCAGAAAGACTGCCCTAAAACCCTGCTTAAACAGATCGGATATTTTCAAATTGTTTCCAAGCGCGACCCCTTTTCTAAATGTTATTCCCAGATCCTGAAGAATAGCGATCTCTCGTTCAATTACATCTCGCGGTTGACGATACGGTGGAATTCCTACCGATACCATCCCCCCTGGTCGAGGCAACGCCTCAAAGATGGTCACAGGATGGCCCAAGCGATTTAGATAATATGCGGCTGACAATCCAGCGGGCCCCGCGCCGATAACCGCCACTGGATGATCGCTCAGTCCTACTTTTTCAATTGGAGGTTTCAGGTGATGAATCATTTCGTAATCAGCGGCGACTCGTTTCAGTGTCTTAATTGGAATGGCCACGTCTCCCATATTGGCTACGCTACAGGCCTTTTCGCAGGGCGCAGGACAAATTCGACCCGTAATTCCTGGAAGAGGCATTTCTCTCCGAATGATCTCCAGAGCGTCTCCGTATCTTAGTTCCTGCAGCATTTCGACATAGCCCGGAATATCAATACGGCAAGGGCACGTATTCATGCATGGGGCTGAAATGCTCCCCACAAAACGGATGTGATCATTGGAGACGCCATGTTTCAGGGCATCCACAAAATTTTCCCTGAAATGAATTAGACCATCCGCCAGTAGTTCTCCAGCACTCTGACAAACTGAACATTTGGCTCCGTCGTTCAGGACTAAAGCCATGCGTTCCAAAAGCCCCAGGTCCGACTCCTTTCCTCCGCCTCTCATGATTCGATCCAAGGTGTCCATTATTACCTTGGACCCTCTTATTCCTGTTATACATTTACCACAGCAATATTTTGACTGAATTTGCTTTATATACTCCGCCACCATAGGAACAAAATTGAAGTCCTCCTCGAATTGCAAAAAACCCTTTCCGCTCATCAATGCTATGACATTACTCGGAAAACTTTTTTCTGACGGAAAATCTTCCAGACGCCCCCCTTCGATGATGCGCTCACCCGCTTTGCGACGGCTAAGCGCCTTCCCCCAACGTCCAAAAATAATAGACTTCATTTGGTCCTCCGGTCATCAGGAAGCTCCAAAATCTACCAAGCCAAATTTTTGGGATCAATTCATTTAAAAAAATTCTTAGGAAATCTCGAACTCTAAACGGTTGTAGGACGTAACCAAAAGTTCATAATAGTTCTTTGCTGTTTTCGCCTTAAAAGAAATATTTACACTTAGCCGGGGAGTGTTCCCATGAAAAAAGGATGGTTAGTTAACTGCCCTAAAAACTGTGACTAAGAAACCCTTACTGAAATCACCTAACGAAATTGAAACATAATTCACTACAAAAGATAATGTTGTAGTTGTGAGCGCCAGCCTTTTCCGGGCATTGTATAATTTTTATATAGCCTATGATTGTTTACAAGTCAACCCGAGGAATTTCGATGATTGCACCGTTTACAATTGTAATCGTTGCACGCCTTCTTGTTCAGTGAAATCAGGCATTGTTAATGTGGTCCGTTACGGCGTTCCGTCATTGTCAGATTCCACGATCGTACTACGCTCTTGAAATCATCTCCATTCGCCGGACTTCTCTCGAATTATGGTTTCTCCTCGAAAGCGAGGGGAAACACTTACGTAGACGTCCTGAATCAACAACGAACGTAAGCCACGGAAGCAAGATCCATTATCAATGGATCAATCACCTGGGAAGAATACTCCGCCGCTATTGGGCCAATCCGGAAGAAGGAATCACTCGACTGGACGAATTAGTCTTTCGAAGCACATTCAGGTTGTTTTGATGACTTTTTCGAGCCCAAGCTGTTTGAGTTTTTCCGGGGTAGGGATGCCTTCTTTAGTATAACCAAGCGTGTCGTAATATTCGTCGAGCAGCCCATCCAGGTTCCGGACAATCTGACCCGTAGCTGGCCCTGCGTTGACAAGAGGTTCTTTTAACATCCTGTCAGGAAAAGTGTCATCCTTTCTGGAAAAACCTTCTCGAACGTTAAAGAGCCGTTCAAGACAAACTATCCTTTCCCCCACAAGCTCAAGGTATTTGACTTCGCCGAACTCCTCGCAGCCTGTCGCCTCTGCCAGGAATTTGCTAAGTGACTGTCAGTAAATAAATATTTCAAGTTTGAATAATGTTTACTATAGACCGGGGTTATGAATGAATGTAATTATATCAAGAAAAGGTTCGATCTGCTAGTCGCAATTGTAGATGAAAGGGTAAGACGTCTGTTGGTAGCTGCGGAAGCCGAATGTTTAGAATATGGTGGCATATCAGTGGTCAGTCGAGAGACAGGCGTTTCGCGTCGAGCAATTGCTGAAGGCATAAAAGAACTGAGACAACCTGAAAATCTTCCCATAGGGAGAGTTCGCAGAGGGGGAGCAGGCCGGAAGAAGACAATAGAAAAGGACCCTACTCTCAAGAAGGATTTGGAACTACTGATAGAACCGGCCACCTGTGGAGATCCGGAATCGCCACTGAAGTGGACGTGCAAGAGTGTCAGGAAATTAACGGATGAACTCCAGAAAATGGGCCACAGGACAAATCGCACTATGGTTTCCGAGCTTCTCCACGAAATGGGTTATAGTCTTCAGGCAAACAAGAAGACCATAGAAGGGACATCACACCCGGACCGGAATGCTCAATTTGAGCACATTAACTCAAAAGCTGAGGCGTATTTGGACGAGAAGCAGCCTGTCATATCAGTAGACACCAAGGAAAAGGAGTTGGTTGGGAGATTTGAGAACTCGGGACGAGAACTTTGTCCCAAGGGCAAGCCTGAAGAGATACTCGTTCATGATTTCGTGATTCCAGAACTTGGGAAAGCGGCTCCATATGGTGTTTATGATATAGCGCACAATGTAGGCTGGGTTAGCGTGGGCATACATCATGACACTTCAGCTTTCGCTGTGGAAACCATCCGCAGATGGTGGTATTCCATGGGGCAGGCTACTTATCCCAGTGCGACCAAACTGCTTATAACCGCTGATTCTGGTGGCAGTAACGGGTCCAGAGTTAAGTTATGGAAATTGGAGCTTCAGAAACTCGCTGATGAAACCAGACTTGAAATCTCAGTTTGCCATCTGCCTCCAGGAACCAGCAAATGGAACAAAATCGAGCACAGGCTCTTCTCTTTTATCAGCAAGAACTGGCGGGGGAAGCCCCTCATAAGTCATGAAGTGATTGTAAGTTTAATTGCCCAAACTACTACGAAAACGGGTCTCAAAGTACGCTGCGAAGTTGATACAAACTCGTATCCGAAAGGAATAAAGGTGTCGGATCAAGATCTGGCGAAAATCCTACGACGACGAAGTGACTTCCACGGAGATTGGAACTATACTATCAAGCCACGGACTCTTTCAAATGATACATTTAGTTCCTGACAATCACTTACTTACTTGGTCATCACACTTTCTTTTTTGGCGCCCCCGGAGAGGGTCGCCCAACTCCTCTCCCAAACGCTATCGCCGATCGCCCGCATTTCCAGCGGCTTCCATGAGCCGTTTTTCGTCTTCCGGCGTCAGCTTCGGCTCATCAACAGCGACCGTAAGCTTAGTAACCTTGCCCGTAAATTTGAAAGGGACCTGGTAGTCCCGGTCATCCACCGGCGTTCCTGTGTCGTCTCCGATGTCGAAGGTGTCGTCCCACTGCAGGATGAGTGGTATGGTGCGCTCCATCTTCTCAGTGGCTACGACCTTACCATCGACCTTCAGCACTCCGACGCCTCCGCGACCGATACCACTGATGTCATTGAAGGCCAGAGTGGCGAAGCCCAAACCATCGTAATCGAAGTCGAACTCTATGGAGTGTTTGCCGGGCGAGAGAGAGTCCTTTCCCTCCCACCTAACCCGCTTGAGATTGAGCACGTTCCAAGTGAAAATCGGCATGTTTTTAAGTAGATAGAAACCATACCCGCCGAATCGTCCGCCGTTCGTATTGATCATGCCCTCGGCGCCACCCTGAGGAATTTCAACCTCGGCGGTGATCGTATATGAGGCGTTTAGTAGGTTGGGTGCGCCCCCATGTGGGATGCCTGTCACCGTCTCTCCGGAATAGGTAAACACCTTCCGACCGGCTGTGGGGCTCGGCCGCGGAGCATCCAACCGTGTAAATACCGCCGCATCCAGTGGCAA
>JAZDKD010000356.1:0-2102 GCA_043803345.1 Pseudomonadota bacterium | reverse complement strand
AATGGGGTCATATATCTGTGATGGGGAAGGGAAGCAGATCACCTTGTTCATCTCCAAAGTTGAGATCCACATTCTCAACAAAACCTTCTACAAGGGCAAGGTATTTGAGATTGTTTGTGGGGTTTTGCACAAAGGCTTATCCACACCATTGTGGATAATGACTAATTTGAAAACCGAAGAGGGACTTGATATCTACTTCCAAAGAATGAAAATCGAAGATAATCTCCGATTTAGAAATGTTTGCTCAACTTCCATAATCTCATGAACAAGCGCAGAACCTTGATGGAAAAAATGGTTGCACTAGTCTTGATCGCTTATGGAATTGCCCTGGTTCTGGGCAAAACTCTCCGGAACCAATTATTCCCAGAAGGGAGCCGAAAGCAGAAAATATTTTCCGGTCCTTTCATCTTCCTGAGACTCAAACACGATCTTTCACCTCCCATTTTCTCCCTTTGCCGTTCCGCTTTTTCTCAGCTCACTTTACCTGTCCGAACTAATGTCTGAACTTCAGAAATTCCTTATTGACAATCTCCTATTAAATCGCTATTATGAAAACATAACTAGTGTCAGTCAGCATGAATAAGATGGTAAAATCCTTGCAAATGAGGAAGGCAAGGAGACAAAAGAAATGCCGAAAAAACTGTACCATATCAACTTGAATGAAGAAGAACACCAGACTTTATTGGAAATGACCCGCAAAGGGAAAATCAAAGTGCGCCAGATGAAGCGAGCGATGATCTTGCTCAAAGCGAATGAAGGATACCCTGATTCAAAGATTATGGCTGCACTGGATGTCAGTCGTCCATGTGTTGAGCGGATTCGCAAGCGGTTTGTGCTGGGCGGATTGGAAAAAGCCTTGAACGAAGACCCGCGACCCGGGCAAAAGCGCAAATTGGATGGTCGAGCCGAAGCCACCTTAATTGCAACGGCTTGCAGCCAGGTTCCGGATGGGCATGAGCATTGGACCCTGCGATTACTGGCGGGGAAGATGGTTGAGTTAGAAGTTGTGGATTCGGTTTCGTATGAAACCATCCGCCGAACGCTCAAAAAAACGAGATAAAGCCCTGGCAGAAAGAAATGTGGTGTATTCCGGTGGCCAGTGCGGAATATGTGGCCTGCATGGAGGATGTATTGGATCAATACGAGCGCCCCTATGATGCACAGTATCCCCAGGTTTGCTTTGACGAAGGGTTGAAACAACTGATCGAGGAAACTCGCAAGGGCTATCCCTGTCGACCAGGCCAAAAAGAACGCTACGATTATGAATATAAACGCAATGGCGTTCGCACTTTGAACATGTTTTATGAGCCTCTGGCCGGGAAACGTTATGTCCGGATTACGGAACGCCACACGATGATAGATTTTGCTCAAGGAATGAAATGGCTGGTAGATGTCCTCTATCCCAATGTAACCTTGATCCGGGTGGTTATGGACAACTTTGGCACGCATAAGCCAGCTTCTTTGTATGAAACTTTCCCACCCGAAGAGGCTCGCCGGATTCTCAAAAAGCTGGAGTTTCATTTCACACCCAAGCACGGTAGTTGGCTGAATATGGCAGAAATCGAATTGAGTGTGTACAGTAGAAGGTTGAAACAGCACATACCCAATGAAACCATTCTCGAAAAGGAAATCCAGGCGATTACGAATGAGCGAAACGGTGTCCATGCCATCATTAATTGGCAATTTCGGACTGAAGACGCTCGCATCAAGTTGAAACAACTTTATCCGTCTACTTCAGCGTGACTGACTACTAGAAGAGAATCTACTACTAGAACTACTAGACCCGGAACCTGAATTTGAACCGGAACCGGAAGCAGACCCAGAGCATGAAACAGGACCGAAAAGTGCGGAAAGAATCCAGGAGTGCTACAAAACTGCCCTGGCAGCGGGTATCTGGGAGCCAAAGGCAAGGGAACTTGCCAAAAAGCCGCATGTCACCCCGGAGCTGATCGAACATCACGTTGAGAGGGTGCGGGCGGAAGGGAGAGAGCTCCCGCTGGCTATCTACCGCATTGAGAAAAACTGGGAGATCCGCAGACCTCCCGACCGAAAAACACAGGATTATAAAGACCGCCAGAAGTACGTGACCGGTAAATATGCCG
>JAZDKD010000355.1:0-2258 GCA_043803345.1 Pseudomonadota bacterium | reverse complement strand
GATCTCAAGAAGTGCTATCAGTGCGCGACTTGTTCCGTTGCCTGCAAATTGGCCCCAGACAACAATCCTTTCCCGAGGAAAGAAATGATCTGGGCTCAGTGGGGCCAGAAAGACAAGCTTCTGAACGACCCGGATATTTGGTTGTGTCATCAGTGTAATGACTGTTCTACAATGTGTCCGAGGGGCGCTAACCCTGGCGATGTTCTCAAGGCGGCCAGAAAAATGGTCATTCAGAAGAACTCCAAACCGGCTTTTTTTGGAAAGCTAGTCGGCGAGTCGTCTATGTTTGTGTTGGCTCTGGGAATCCCCGTGTTAGTGGTGCTACTTATCCTTTTGATCAGCGGTTTCAACGTTCCGGATGGGCCGGTAAAGTACTCGGCTCACCACCTGTCCCCGAAAGACGGCTTTATATGGCTGCCGGTGTTGCAGGTCATATTCACGGCTGCGCTATTATTTGCAGTTGTTTCATTGGTTATGAGCCTGAAATCCTATTGGAACAGCCTCGAAACCAATAACCCGATACCAGTGGGAAAAGCTAGAAAAGGCTTCATTCCGAGTCTCTTGGAAGCGCTGTCGGAGATACTTCCTCACTCGAGCTTTAAAGAGTGCGAGGCGAACAACATTCGTTATTCAGCGCACTTACTTGCTTTTTGGGGAATGATTGGACTGTTAATCACTACTGCTATCGTGGCCTTTAATGTAGACATACTCGGACTGCTTCCGCCGTCTCAGAACGGTCCAGGAACTGTTCCGATTAAAATCCTTGGAAACGTGAGCGCTATTGCTTTTGTGGTGGGCTTGGGTATCATGTTTTTACGAAGGTTGCAAGTGCCTGCCCAGGCTGGTGGAAGCTCCTATTTCGATTGGTTCTTTCTCCTTATCATTGGCGCAACAGGGGTAACCGGTTTGTTGACGGAATTGATAAGATGGGGCGGTGGGGTTGGCTCGGCTTACGTGCTATACGCCATTCATCTTGTTTTTGTTTTAAGTTTGCTCCTTTATCTGCCGTTTTCAAAATTTGCCCACTTGGGCTACAGGACTGTGGCGATAGCATGGGCGAAATCCTCCGGCAGAAACATTATGCTGCCGACTAGACCAAAGAGTGTGAGCGCTCCGGCAAAGGAAGCCGAAGCCGCACAGTCCTGACGAATTAATGGTTGTAGTTTTGTTTTTTAGGGGCGAGGATAGGTTTTAATTCTCGCCCCTTTTTGTTTATGAAGAAATTATCGGGGAAATTCTTGCAGTCTGACCTGGATCAAACTCGTGTGGCTAACAGGAGATTCTTTTTTCGAAACGCTCCCATAGTATATCTGCGACTTCGTCACCGAATTCCTTACAATCAGAGTCAAAATTTCCCAAGTATATAGAAAGATCTTTGGTCCAACGTGACCTTTCACAATCCATGAACCTTCTCAGAAAGTTACCGTAAAGTCCTTCGACCATGTAAGGGGTTACCCTTTCGAATTCTCGAATTACCTGAGTAGCTTTCTGAATTCTTTTTCCAGTCGATGATGCCATTGCAATCGTCTCCTCCCAACAAAGAATATCCTGTTGAATAGATAATGACTCCGATTCGAAAACGCAACCTGAAATGAAAAAAGATTCATTAGAACAAATGAACGAAATCTGTGGAAGTCCAGCGCCATCTTATACTGAAACAGCGACATGTAAATGAACAAATGAACGCAAATTTTATGTGTGGATTACATCCTGTCTACTGATAATGGTTATATGTAACGATAACTGCGCAGGTTAATTGTCCATAATAAAGATGGCATAATGAGACATGTATTGGCTACGTTGATATTCGGACCGATTTTGCGCGATGGTATAACATCAGGGCATTGACCAATCGAAGATTCGGGACATCTCATACAAGAAGGGAAAGAAATTTGATAAATCGTTATTCGCGTAAACAGATGGAGGAAATCTGGAAACCGGAAAACCGTTTCAGGGCTTGGCTAAAGATTGAGTTGGCGGTGTGCGAAGCCTGGACGAAGAGGGGAGTGATTCCAGAGGATAGCATGGCCCGAATTCGGGAGAAAGCGTCTTTTGATGTAGATCGTATAAATGAAATCGAAAAAACCACCCGTCACGACGTTATTGCTTTCACAACATCCATTGCAGAATTTGTGGGAGAAGATTCCAGGTTTATCCATCGCGGTTTGACTTCCTATGATGTAGTCGATACGGCCCTATCTATGCTAATGAAAGAGGCCGGTGTCCTCATAAGAAAAGGTATAGTCGACCTCATGGCC
>JAZDKD010000354.1:0-12349 GCA_043803345.1 Pseudomonadota bacterium | reverse complement strand
GATGAGGACATGATTCGCAAGTATGTAAAATACCAAGAAGAAAAAGAGCGTTGTGAGGAACAACTGCATTTGTAACTCGACGTTCGGGAACAACTACGCTTGCCTCCTTCAGGGGGCAAGCTTTTAGCCCCCCTATGGGGGACAAAGAGAAAGCCACGTGCTCTGCACGTGGATATTTACTTTATTAATTTAGTAATAATTATATTTTATATTAGTAAAGCTATATAACATATTAATAAAATGACTGGAACATCCTTGGTTATTTTATGTCACCAGTAAATAGGTAAAGTAAAACCCTCAAAGAGAAAGAAGGTATCGCAGATGGAAAGTATCAAACATCTTATAATCGCAGCCGACGCCCTTTTGAAAACGAACGTTGGCGTTGATGCCTTCATCTGTTGGAAAAAGAGTTCCTTATTAGCTCTTGTTGCTCTGCTGGGGCCTTTACATTACTACACTAAAAATTTTGGGAGATTCACGAAGGAAAAGAACCGGCAGGGCTTGCTCGCTGGAACGGGGATTCTGACTGCAGTCGAAGAACAATTCGCTTAGAATCTGTTTAGGAACATCCGCTTCAAAGCCTATATGGATCATTTATGCCTCAATGTCGTCGTCATAAAGAATGAGAGGAGTTTCAAAATGTCTTGGCAGTTCTTTTTGGATCAAACTGAGCTTGGCACAATTGTCGAATGCGAGTTCAACAACACTCAAGAGCGACCGTTTCCGCTGCAAAATGGCATGACCAACATACCGAAGGGCCAGGGAGAATGTAGGTTACACCTGTCAATCCCAGATGTCGAAATGCGCTCTCAACTGACTGACAGGGTGGGACATAATATCAACTGGGAATTCAGGGCAGGTCCTCATTCATCCACACTCAGGGGCAATGGAACTTTACTAAGATATGATCCTCAATCTGGGACTGCTCTTATTTACTGCTAGTTTGATTGGTGTGCGATTCACAGACATGATTTTACCGGGCTTCTCGCCAAGGACTCAGTTGCGGTGAGCTAGTCACGCGCCAACCAACAACAAACTCATTCCTTCCCTCCATGAGCCTTGAGGAGATTCAGCATTTCACTGTCACCCTTCTTGGACGCCAAATCCAGCGCTGACAATCCTGAGTTGTTCTTAGTGTTAACATCCGCCCCTTTGTCCAGAAGAAGCCGTAGCAATTTAAGGTTACCAGCGCTAGTAGCCAACATAAGCGCTGTGATGCCGTCCTTATTCTTGGCGTTTGCGTCAGCCCCCTTATCCAGAAGAGATTTGACCACTTCGAGGTTACCATTCCCGCAAGCCATTATAAGAGCCGTGTAGCCAGTATTGCTTTTATCGTTGACATTCGCTCCTCTATTCAAAAGAAACTTAACAACCTCAGGAGCGCCTTCATAAGAAGCCATCATAAGAGCTGTCACGCCAGTGTCCGACTTGGCGTTTATGTCAGCTCCTTCGTCAAGAAGCTGTTTGGTTTCGTCCCAATGACCTTGATTAAAAGCCGCCACATACCTCTGATTAGTATCCGCTGCTATAACTACACTCGCGCCAGACACAAAAACGATGACAAATGCCATCAAAATGCCTGAGATGAATATTCTGGACATTTCAGTACCTCCCTATCGAAATTCTAGACATTCGGAGTACCTGTCGCTCCAGAATAGATGTTTACCATCATATGATTTGTCTAAGCATTTGTCTACCTCGTCAAAAACAATCGTTACTCGATCTGTCGATTTAACCTAACCGTCATCCCCCTTGAGTTTCCTCGATCTGATAGATGAATTTAGAAACTTGACGCTTTTGCGAAAATTTAGGCGGGTAAAAACTTTTGAGATTTTCCAAAAAACCGAGTCTAAACCGGGTCGCGTTTCAGAAAATAAAATTAGCTAAACTCGTAACCCACTGAAATATTTGGCAGTCCCAACCGGTTTCGAACCGGCGTCTCCGCCGTGAGAGAGTGACTCAGCTAGTTCTATTCGGCCATTTCCCGTTGTATCTTCAGTATGTTATTCACTTATGTCATCTCTTAATCACTTACCCACCCCATACTCTAGTAGCCCCTTGCTCGTTGGAACGCAAATGGGTATCAGTTCTTGCGGACAATACAGCCTTCACATAAGGCCCCGTCAGGCTTTTGCCTGGAGCTAGTTCCTTAAAAAGATCCGTCTATTATTAGATCTGTTTTTTTGAACCGCTTTTTTCATTAACCTTGGCTCCTACGTTCAAGAATGTACCGAGAACTTCTTCGACCACAGAGTAAGGATCAGTCCTACCCTCAAAGATTGCCTTGATGTACTCGCGTTTCTTGCCTGTACCTTTCAGACCTTTAAAGATAAACTTCTGAACTTCATCTTTGAACACTAGGCCAAGTTCCTGTTCGATGCGCTTCTCCTGAACCTCATCTATGGCACGGCTTTGATGAAGGTATTCCTGATGATCGTTGATGGTTTTTACTAGTTCGTTGATACCTTCAAGATCCTTAGTCTTTGCAGCGGACGCCACCGTAGGAATCAGCGGTGGCGCCCAACCGCCTTGCTTCTGGCTAGTAGCGAACTGAATAGTCGCTTCCAGGCTGCGAAGACATAAGACGGCCCCATCCAGGTCCGCTTTGTTAAGCACTATGATATCGGCTATCTCCATGATGCCTGCCTTCATAGCTTGGATGTCATCGCCCATATTCGGAGTCAAAACTAGTATACACGTCTGAGCCACATGGATAATGTCAACCTCGTCCTGTCCTGCACCAAGCGTCTCGACGATTACGACATCGTTACCCATGGCCTCCATTATCCGGACCACATCGCTTGTGGACCTAGCTAGGCCACCCAAGTAACCACGCGATCCCATGGACCGGATATACACCCCATCATCCATGGAATGGGCCTGGAATCGAATTCTATCTCCAAGAAGCGCTCCACCTGAAAAGGGGCTGCTGGGATCCACAGCCACCACACCGACTCGTTTGCCTTGATCTCGGTACTGGCGGATCAAATGGTTGATCAGGCTTGATTTGCCACTGCCTCCTGATCCAGTCAGTCCTACAACCATGGATTTGCCAGCATGTGGATAAACCAACTTCATAGCTCGGTTGCATTTCTCAGACTGACCCTCTATAAGGGTGATCATTCGAGCCGCTGCCCTACGATCACCCGCCAAAAGCTTCTGCACCAACTCTTCGGGGCTATCAAACTTCTTCTTTGCCATGAATCAACCTTTTCCCCGGGAGTTTTTCTTGATGTAGTCGACAATGGATTCCGTTAGTGACCCTCCTCGAAATACCTCGTCCACCCCCATTTCTTTCATTATCGGTACATCCTCCGGCGGAAAGGAACCGCCAACGACAAGCAGAACGTCCTCAAGAGCCGATTTCCTCATTTCATCGACAATCTTGGGGGTATAAACAAGATGCTCGCCGGAAAGGTAGCTGAGACCTATGACATCGGCATCCTCGTCGATCGCTGCTTTGATCACTCCTTCAGGCGTTTGGTACATCCCGAGGTAAACAACCTCCATTCCTGCCTCTTTCAACAGAGTGGCGATGACCTTTGCCCCGCGATCATGGCCATCCAGCCCCACTTTACTCACAATCACTTTGATTTTGTCACTGTTCATCCCACACACTCTCCAGATTTTAGCCTTACCTGAAAGGGGATTCGATGACTTGCATCGGATCGTAAGGATAGCCCATCACTTCTCGAACAGTACCCAAGAGTTCCGCAGTGGTTGCGAAGGATCTTGTCGCTTCTATCATTCCCGGAATGGTGTTCTTGCCTCTAGATGCGTCATCCCTAAGGCGATCAATGGCATCTCTAAGTCTCTTCATATCTCGGGTTCTCTTGAGTTCCTGTACCTCAGATATTTGCTGTTTGGCTGATTGCTCCGTAATACGCTGGACCCCTAGGGGAGTTTTTGTTTCCGGCTCGGAATCGAATATGTTGACGCCAACTATGAGTTTATCTCTGTTATCGACTTCTTTTTGACGTTTGACAGCCTCGATCTCAAACTTGCGATCCAACCATTCGGTCCGTATGGCCTCCTCCATTCCGCCAAGTTCCTCGACTTCCTTCATACATTTTAGAGCTTCTTCCTCTATCTTATCGGTGAGGCTCTCAATGTAGTACGAGCCGCCCATAGGATCGGCCACGTTGGTAACTCCGGTTTCGTAAGCAAGTATCTGTTGAGTTCTCAAGGCTTGTAGATGCCCCTTTTCAGTTGGGAGACACATCGGCTCATCATAAGAACAGCAATGCAAAGATTGAACTCCGCCGAGAACAGCGGCTAGGGCTTCATAGGCTATTCGAACGATGTTGTTGAGGGGCTGCTGAGGCACCAACGAGCAGCCTGCGGTATGGACGGCAAAGCGGAATTGCATCGATCGTGGGTCTTTGGCGCCGTATTTCTCTTTCAGCAACTTGGCCCACATACGCCTCGCTGCTCTGATTTTGGCTATCTCTTCAAAGAAGTCCACATGGCATGAAACGTAAAAGGTAAATCGAGGAGCGAAGTCATCAATATGCAGCCCGCGCCTTAGCAGTTCATCAATGTAACACATGGCAATTCCGAAGCCATACGCCACTTCCTGGTGAGCAGTGATTCCCTGCTCCCTAAGATCGTACATGTTCACTGTAGTGTAGTAGAACTTGGGCATGTTCTTCGTACAGTATTCCATTACGTCAGAACCGAGCTTTATGGAGAGATCTAACGGACAGGCGGGTCTAAAACCGCAGTAACGAAAGTGAATAGGGTCATTCTGGATGGAACCGCGAAGGCGGCTTATGTCGTAATTCTTTTGCTGAGCCACGACCACGTATTGAGCCATAGTAGCAGCGGCGGCCGTTGAGGCCGTAATAAGGGACCAACTTACTTTGTCCAATGGAATGTCACCAACTAGGGTCTCCATATCTTTGACGGAAGTTATGTTCACGCCCGTCAAGCCGACCTCGGTTTTTGCCCAGGGATGATCAGCGTCAAGACCCATTTCGTAGGTAACATCTGCGATGGTGTTCAGCCCTGTGCCTCCTTGCTCGAAACAAAATGCGGCCCGCTCGTGTGTGTCCGCCGGAGAGCCTATACCCACCACCTCTCGTCTAGTCCAGTAGCGACCTCGGAACATGTTTCTATGAAGGCCCCTAGTGAAGGGATAATCTCCGGCATCACCGATATCTTTTTTGTAGTTCGTTTTGGCTAGATCGTCCGGTGTGTAAAGCTCCTGGACATCATATCCTGACCAGGTCTTGGCGCTTTGGGGTTTTTCATAATAGGACTTGAGATAATCATCCCAGTTAACGTCACATGCGCCTTCTATATCCTTTTTGATTGCTTGCCCTTGGCTCATCGCTTATCTCCTCATACATCGCCCGAATAACGGGGCATGTGTCAGTTAAATCCGTAATTTTTCGTACCCAGGGAATTAGTCTACGCTTGGGGCACATCGAATTACATCATGGATGAGAGTTCTTTCTGGGAAAGCTCTTTTTTGTTTTTGATTGACTTTGTCTAGTGTTTTGTGTAACTAACTGGTCGGCTCATGTATCCGATTGGTTAATAATGTAACAATGGGCTAGGGGCGTGTCAAGTTTTTTTATTAATCCGTTTATCAAAAAACGTACCCGATTTGATCATCATAAAGAACAGTCGATTCAGGACGCTCTCACGGTTCTCACTTGTTGCCATCGCGCTTTGTGGTCAGGTATCATGAGAGCCGTTCGCCCATCACGGAGGTGGTGAAGGAGTAATGTGCTAAAATTTAATCGGATATGTCGTCCGCTGCGCGCCAAAGAACAAAACAGGGGAAAAATGGAACAACTCAATGATTTCAAGGGGCTGGACAAGAGCGTGCGCAAACAAAAAATTGTCGACACAGCGATCAGGGTCTTCCATGAAAAGGGTTATCATGCTGCTACGTTGGATGACGTAGCCAAGGAACTCGGGCTCACCAAAGCCGCACTCTATCATTATGTCCTCTCCAAAGAGGACCTGTTGTCGATCATTTATATTCAGGCGCTGGAGAACTTTTTCGCCAATGCGTATGACATCGGAGAACGCAATCTCGCCCCCAAAGAAAAGCTCCGGTTGCTTATACGTCATCACATTAAAAACATCGTCATCGAGAATGTGCCAATGTTTGCCGTCTTCTTCAGCGAAGAAAACCAGTTACCCGAAAAGGATTTTCAAAAGATCCGAGAAGAAAAGAGGAAATATACGCGGATAGTCGAAGGGATCATCGAGGCTGGAATCAGCCAAGGTCAATTCCGTCCTACCGACGCCAGGTTACAGGCCTACGCGATGATCGGAATGTGTAACTGGCTTTATAAGTGGTACAAGCCTGATGATAGCCATTACCTACCAGACGAAATTGCCGACCATTTCTTGGCGTTGCTAGAAAATGGATACCTGAGGACTCAGGGACATGACGGACGAACCGTGGAGGAGGATTGGATGCCGAGAAAGAGGAAACTCTTCGAGACCCTTAAGACGGAAACTGCGACCTTGTCGAACTTGGTCGAAGAACTTGAGAAATTTGTTTAATTATTAAACATTAACATTTTAATTTATTAACTACAATTATTCTTCGGCTTGATTCAATAGATTGAATCTCTCATTCCCGCCACATGATTTTTCGTGAAGAGTTCTTCTGTGCCCCATTTTAGGAACTGTGAAATACGAATCCAGAAACCGATTTCTGGTTAAGGGTCGGAAAGTCGACCCACGAACCTACTGATCAAAATTAAGTGAACTAGCTTGCAATCATTGACGAAATAAGAATTGGAGGGCATCGAGTTGAAGTGATTTTCATATATTGTTATAACATATTGAAATCATTAAGGGCAAAATAACTGGTAAGAACGAAAAAAGCCAGAGATCGCTCTGGCTAAATAACTGAATTAGCAAGGATTGTGGCACGCCCGACAGGGCTCGAACCTGTGACCTACGGATTAGAAGTCCGTTGCTCTATCCAACTGAGCTACGGGCGCTCTGGCAACCTCATCTCGTCCCAGAAAAACAATCGATTCCAGTGACGTTCGGCCACATTCAAACACATGAATCTAATCCTTGTCAATATCATCGGGTCGGGTTTGCATGAGTGCTTCAGAAAAATGAGATCCAGGGTAATTGAAAAAGCCACTTTAAAAATAAGCTTATAATTCAACTCTTCTAGACCATTGGAGGATTTTAAAATATTGTTGGCATCGTATTGGATTCCGTTAAAAAAGACCGATGTTTCCTAACTCCTCAATCAAAGGACCAGTAGGCAAAATCTAGTTTTATGCTCGTAATGCGTTGCCAACCTCTGAATGCGCGCACAAGCATGCGGTAACACCCATTGCGAGTCACGTGGCCTGACAGTCGCCACACTTACTAAGTCCCCCAAAATCCAATCATGATCCTATTGTAAAAGCCTGCTTGTGTTTCAGTGGCAACACGGAATGATCTTATCCCCAGAGACCCATCAGAAAATTACAGTAGCTTTGAGAAATGGCCAAAGTTTGAATAGAGACAAGTCGAGAGTCGCAGTCTATTAAACCACTCCTTTCAAACTGCTAAATTCAAGGTTAGCAATCAGGTATTTGGCGTACTAATCGGTGAGAGATGTTGTTAACAATGCTCATCCAAGATATACTATTGTACGATAAGAAATTTTGAAAAGAGATTCTTGGGGAGTTTCAAAAAATATCCACCAGTTTACCGCGATCGTATTCTCTATAATTTGTTTTGAGGTCAAAGAATGAGTTCGTCCATTTTGGTTGGTATCACGGGCGGCATATCCGCTTACAAAATTCCTTTATTGGTACGTCTCATGGTCAAAGCCGGTATAAATGTACAGGTAGTTATGACTCGAGCCGCTACGGAGTTTGTCACTCCTATGACAATGGCCACTCTGAGCGGAAACCCGGTATACTTCGACATGTGGGGTGAACGTGACAGACCGTCCGTCGAGCATATATTCTTGGCCGATGCTGCCAGGGTAGCTGTTATAGCTCCAGCAACGGCGAACTTCATAGGGAAATTGGCTCACGGCATCGCCGACGACATGTTAACTACTGTAATGATGGCTTTTAATAAGCCTGTTATGATCTATCCCGCCATGAATATAAACATGTTTAACAATCCAATTCTCCAGGAGAATCTGGATCGATTGAGGGGCTTGGGCTACCATGTGATGGCCCCGGAAACAGGAGATCTGGTTTGTGGTTGGGTAGGTGAAGGCAGAATGCCCGAGCCCGAAACCATATTCCTGGATGTCGAGCGCAAACTAGCCCCACGTGACATGGACGGACTGCGTGTATTGGTTACCGCTGGGCCGACCGAGGAGCCACTGGACCCTGTTCGTTTCCTAACAAACCGTTCTTCTGGGAAAATGGGCGTGGCTATCGCCAGGCGAGCTCTGGAGCGAGGGGCAAAGGTTTGCCTGATTTCTGGACCTTTGAAGGTAAGTGTTCCTGTCGGGGTAGACCATATCAAGGTAACAACAGCATTAGAAATGATGGAAAAGGTATTGGAATTATTCAGTGAATCTGACATGGTCTTCAAGGCCGCGGCTGTTGCTGATTTCAGGCCTGAATTTACTCGTCGTGAAAAAATAAAAAAAGGGACTTTGGATCCCACAATAAACCTTGTTTGTAACCCGGACATCCTTGCCACTCTCGGAAGTAAAAAATGGCCCGACCAGGTTCTGGTTGGTTTTGCAGCAGAAACTACTGATCCGATTGAGAACGCAAGGCTCAAGTTAAAAAAGAAGAATGTAGACATGCTGGTTCTCAACGATGTCACCCAGCCAGGCGCAGGGTTTGATTGCGACACAAACATTGTGAGGTTATTATTTAGAACTGGCGAGGAAGAACAGCTTTCTATCATGTCCAAGGAAGATGTGGCGGATCACATTATTAACCGGGCCATTGAAATTAGACGGCACAGTCATGATGGATGAGAGGTCGTACGTTTCACGCGGACGGAGTTGTCAGTCCGGATTTACGGTCAGTTAGGTAAAAGCGGTTGACGCGAATTTCTGATGAAAACCTGACAGAAATTGTGAATTACCTTGGATATCTATTAAACACGGGTTATTCTGAAATTGTATTGCCTGAGGCCTGGAACCCCCGAGAGTCTGATTCCATCTCTCCGCTTTTGGCAATAAGGGAGAAAATAGGGGATTGTCATAGATGTTCTCTAAGTGAGGGAAGGACAAACCTGGTTTTTGGAGAAGGATCCCCTACGGCTAGATTGATGTTTGTAGGGGAAGGCCCGGGAGCGGACGAGGACCGTGAAGGTAGGCCATTTGTGGGTCGGGCCGGACAATTGCTTACCCGCATGATCAAGGCCATGGGGCTCGAGAGGGCTGAAGTCTATATAGCGAACGTTGTTAAATGTCGTCCACCAGGTAATCGGGATCCTGAACAATCTGAGATTGAAAAGTGTCTTCCTTTTTTGCAGGCTCAAATAGAGGCCATTTCTCCTGAAGTGATAGTAAGTCTCGGAAGAGTGGCTGTTTCGACGTTACTGGGTAGGAAGACTTCCATGACTAAAATACGGGGAAACATTCAGTATTTTAATGATATACCCTTGATACCCACGTATCATCCAGCCTTCCTTCTTAGGAAAGAGCATGATCGCAAGTGGAAGGCCGAGGCATGGGCCGACCTAAAGAAAGTCATGGCTATGCTGGGTTTGCAAGCTCAAGGTAATGGAGAGTCAACATGAAAAATGAACCTATACGTTTTGCGGTCATAACAGCTTTTTTTTGTTGTCTACTGTGTCTAGGGGGCTCTCCCGCATTGTCCCAAAATCGAGACGTTGAAGCTGAATCTGTTGTTTATTTGTTAGACATTGACGGAACCATAAATCCGGCCCTGTCCGATTACATCTCCAAAGGAATCGAAAAGGCCGAAGAGGCCAAAGCCGCCTGTGTCATAATAAGGATGGATACTCCCGGAGGAGTGCTCAGCACGACCAAAACCATAATCAAGGAAATGATTAACGCTCGTGTGCCTGTGGTTGTGTATGTGGCGCCAAGTGGTTCGAGCGCTACGTCGGCAGGTGCGTTGATCACGGTTTGCGCTGATGTTGCGGCTATGGCGCCGGGAACAAATATTGGCGCCGCTCACCCTGTTAGTGGAGGTGGGCAGGAAATTGACTCGACTATGTCGGAAAAAATCATGAACGACATGACAGCTTATATAAGAGGCATAGTTTTAAGAAAAGGGCGAAACGCCGAATGGCCAGAGAAGGCAATTAGAGAAAGTGTCTCGATAACCGCTGCGGAAGCCTTGGACCTAAAAGTGATCAACTTGATTGCTGATTCTATTCCAGAGTTGCTGGACAAACTAGATGGGTTAAAAATTGAAAAAGACAAGCGGGATTATGTTCTAAAAACAAAAGGCGCCAGAGTGGAACGAATCACTACCGGCCTAAGGTTCAAGATCCTGGATGTTATAGCCAACCCAAATGTTGCCTATGTTCTTATGATGATAGGTGGTCTTGGCATAATGATGGAGCTTTACAATCCAGGGTTAATTTTCCCGGGTGTCGCCGGTGGCATATGTTTGTTGCTGTCTTTTTTTGCCTTGCAGGTGCTTCCGGTCAATTACGTGGGCATTCTTCTGATGCTATTGTCAATCATCTTTTTTGTTTTGGAACTCAAAGTTCAGTCATTCGGCCTGTTGTCTCTAGGGGCCATCATAAGCTTGACCTTGGGATCAGTCATGCTTTTCGATTCCAGCGAAGCCGCCATGAGAGTTTCGTGGTCAGTGATTATCCCAACAGTATCCGCTGTTTCGGCTTTCTTTATCGTCGTCATGGGACTGGTGGTTAAGGCCTGGATGGGCAAGCCCAGAACAGGCCAACAGGGATTGGTGGGGAAGGTGGGGACAGCCCTGACCGACATTAATCCTACTGGCAAAATAGCTCTTCATGGAGAATACTGGAACGCAAGGGCCGAGACAATGATTCCCAAAGGGGAAAAGGTTAGGGTGACTAGAATTGAGGATCTTGAAGTTACTGTTACCCCAAATGGTGGGGTTTGATAGTCATAGTTCCCGTGAACTTGACGACATCTTAAACCAAATGTTAGGCGTTGGTTACAAGGAGGACATATGTACGCTTTAGGGATAATCATTCTTCTGGCAATAGCCATTCTTTTCATGGCTGTCAAGGTACTCAATGAATATGAGAGAGCCGTAATCTTCAGGCTCGGAAGAATAATTGATCACAAGGGCCCGGGAATTATTTTTCTGATCCCGGTTGTTGACAGAATGGTCAGGGTTAGTCTTCGGACGGTGACAATGGATGTTCCGCCTCAGGATGTTATCACAAAGGACAATGTCTCGATAAAAGTCAACGCTGTCATATACTTCCGGGTGATGGATCCTACCAAAGCGGTTATAGAGATTGAGAATTATCTCTATGGAACCTCGCAATTGGCTCAGACAACCCTAAGAAGCGTATGCGGGCAATCGGAACTCGATGAATTGCTTGCCTCTCGGGAGAAGGTGAATCTCCAACTTCAGGAGATTTTAGATCGACATACTGATCCGTGGGGCGTCAAGGTCAGTATGGTTGAGCTAAAATACATTGACCTGCCTCAGGAGATGCAGCGAGCCATAGCGAAACAGGCTGAAGCTGAAAGAGAAAGACGGGCAAAAATAATCAATGCCGAAGGTGAGTTTCAGGCGGCGGCCAAACTTTCCGAGGCTGCGGTCATAATTGCCAAGGAGCCTGTAGCGTTACAATTAAGGTTCCTGCAGACTCTAGTGGAAGTAGCGGCGGAGAAGAATTCCACCACTGTATTTCCTGTGCCCATTGATTTATTCGAGCCATTCTTGAGAAAGTTCAAGGAGAAAGACGAGACTTAATTTATTCGGTCACGCAGGCCGTTGTCGAAAGGAATAGCCATGCCTGGGATACTTATTCGCTGGATAATTATGACCGTTACTGTGCTGCTTATATCCAAACTTCATCTGGTGAATGTTACAGTTGACGATACGGGCTCAGCGTTGGTGTTCGCCGCAATCTTGGGAGTGATGAACGCCTTCATAAGGCCGGTCCTGATAATTCTGACGTTGCCACTCACTTTGGTAACTTTAGGGTTCTTTGTCCTGGTGCTTAATGCCCTGCTTTTCTGGTTTGTGGCCGGATTAGATGTGGGAGTTCATGTAGCCGGCTTCTGGTCTGCATTCGGAGCTTCCTTGATTGTAAGCCTGGTGTCCTGGTTCACGAGTTCGGCCGTTTCAGGAGGTGGGGGTGAACGGACCGTTATCGTGACTAATTGGGACAGGAATGTCGTAGACCTGCGCCAGGGAAGAGGCGGCAAGTGGGAATAATCATTTCATTCGGAGGAAACTCGCGTAACAATGAT
>JAZDKD010000353.1:0-9242 GCA_043803345.1 Pseudomonadota bacterium | reverse complement strand
TCCCGGAATTCTATATACTGAGGAATTTTATAGGCTGGAAGTCGGTCCCGGCAGAATTTCGTCAGCTCATAACCTGCAACACCTTTGACATCTTTTTTGAGAACCACGAAAGCCTTAATTCGTTCTCCAACTTTTTTATCCGGAATTCCTACAACACATGATTCTATTACAGCCGGGTGTTCTTGAAGCACCGCTTCGACTTCGGACGCGGAAACACGATAGCCTTTGTGCTTTATAGCGTCAACGGTTCGATCGACGAAGTAAACGAAGCCATCTTCGTCCTGCCTTACTATATCGCCTGTTCGGTACCAAAGTTTTCCATCTATGGTCACAAATGAAGTCTCAGTCTCTTCCGGTTTGTTAAGATAAGCTGACACCATTAGTTCCGAATATACCAGTAATTCTCCGGGGTCTCCCAGAAGAACTTCGTCCAGCCCTTCCTGTTCGGTTATCCTGATCTGCTTGCTTGGAACACTTAATCCCATGGCCATCGGAGGACTTTCCCGATCAGTTGGGCACATTATGACCCCACCGCACGTTTCAGTAGCTCCATACCCCTGATAAACAGGAAGGTGGAATTTATCCGTCCACCTCCTGGCAACATCCTGAGGCAAAACATCCGCGGCGGAAAAGCAGTACAGCAAGGACGAAAGGTCATATTGATCGACACGATCATGCTCCAGGATCATGCGATAAAAAGCTGGAACGCCTACAAGGCTCTTTGCCTTCAGTTTCTCGATCGCGTCAAAAAAAGCGTCCAGATTAACCTTTGGAAAAACAATCATAGTTCCGCCACCTACAACTATGGTGGCGAGAGAACATGTCTGGCCGGCTATGTGAAACAATGGTGAACCGGCAAGGATCACATCCTCGTGTTTTGGAAAAAGTGGATTTCGAACATCAAGTTGTTCTTCCGATGAGACCAGAAACAACCCATGGCTCATTGGAACACCCTTGGGGTGCTTAGTAGTGCCGCCGGTATACATGATCTGGGCAATGTCCCGATCACATAAATCAGGATTAGGGGCCGGCTTGGCGCCACGTTTGATCACGTCCCTCATGGGAAACACGTGAGGGCCTTTTTCCACTTTACCTTTGGGAGCTTTATCAGCAAATAAATCAAAGACCTTTTTCCACCATGGCAACAATTCAATTAAACCGGTAAATATGACCCGTTCGAGATCAGTGTCAGGCATAGCCTGTTTAACGTATCCGTAGTTACGATCAGAACAGATGACGGCTCTCGCCCCTGTGTCGTTCGCCATGTATTTCAGGTCAAAGGCGGTGTATATAGGACTAATTGGAACAGCTACCGCCCCAAGTCTCTGAATCCCCAACCAGCAGACGACGAACTGAATTGAATTGGGGATATACATCAGGATGCGATCGCCTTTTCGTATCCCTATTTCATATAAGCCCGACGCGAATTTCTCGGACAGATTTGAGACATCTTTGTACGAGTAAGAGGAGCCGAGAAAGTATACCGCCGTCTTTTGCGGATATTTCCGGACCATCGCGGAAAAAGCCCCGTATATTGTCTGATAGTCTAACACGGACATGTTTTAAACACTTCCCGACATAAATGGTTGTGAATCAGACACCAAAATAGGCTCCCTTGACCTCTGGATTTTCCATAAGTTCGAGACCGGTTCCATCAAGTGTCAACATACCATTCTCAATTATATATCCATGATCTATCATGGGGAGTATGGGTCTTGCGAATTGCTCGGATATGACGATTGTCAGTCCGGTCTCAAGGCTGATTTTCTTGATCGCGTCCACCAGCGTCGTTTGCATCATGGGACTCAAACCAAGTAACGGTTCATCGAGAAGCAACAGAGTCGGTTTCACAACCAGCGCCATGCCTATTGTCAGCATCTGTTGTTCACCGCCACTCAGAAACCCTGCTTTGCGACTCTTAAGCCTTACCAGAGTTGGAAAAAGCTCAAACACATAATCTATCGCTTTTCTAATTTCCGGCTTCTTTCGCAAGTAGCCGGCGATCCATAGATTTTCCAGGAGATCGGATTCCGGAAATATCGGGTGCCGTTCACGGCATAAGACCATGCCCCTTTTGACTCGTTCACTGGGATATAGGTCTGTTATGTCTTCACCATTAAAAACTATTTTCCCGTATATGGTAATCCTTTCCCCACCTTTACGCTGCTCTTTGAGCTTGGTATCGATGATCAAGCCTGACAACGTGTTCATAAGCGTTGTCTTACCCGCGCTGTTAGAGCCGATGACAGCAACGATACCGCCGGACTGAACGGTCATGCTGAAATCGTTCAACGCTACGGCGTTTTCGTAGAAAACCATAAGATTAGAGATTTCCAGCATTTATTCTGAACCCAAATAGGCCTTTCTGACTTCTGGTCTTTCCATTACTTCAGAAGGTATACCTTCCGCGATCACACTGCCATAATTCAACACAACGACCCGGTCAGCAATCCGAAAAAGTTCTCGCAACCGATGCTCGATCATAATCACGGTCTTTCCTTCTGAAATAAGTTTTTCAATTATGGGCACAATACTTGCCAATTCAGCTATGCTTAGTCCCGAGAACAACTCGTCGAGTATGATCAGATCCGCGCGAAGAGCTAGACACTTAGCCAATTCCAATCGCTTCAGGTACCCATGAGGCAAACTGCCGGCCGATTTGTATGTTACGGCGGATTCCCTTTCAAAGCCCACTTCTTCCAGGTAATCTTTCGCCACAGCGTCAAGATCGCCGTATTTACCTCCGGAAAGCGCCTTGACTCGGGGCGAATATAAGGGGATGATCAGGTTTTTGAATGAAGGCAACTCGGCGAAGGGTCGAATCATCTGAAAGGTCCTGGCTATTCCGATCCTGGCTATTCGATACGGCGCCCAACCGTTAATCTCTTTGCCTTTGTAGACTATTCTGCCGAGATCCGGCTTTAAGAACCCCGTTATGAGATTGACCAGAGTCGTTTTTCCTGATCCGTTTGGGCCGATCACGCCTAGCAATTGACCTTCTTGAAGATCAAAACTTACACTAACGACCGCTTTAACGCCTCCAAAGCTTTTGCTGAGGTTTTCCACTCGCAAAATGGGGCCTGCGTCTTTTTGATGGTTATTCTGACCACTCATTTGTCAACTTCAACCCATCTTTCGAATTGCTGATACTTCCTCTGAATGTAGTGGAAAATACCTTCCGGTAAAGCGACAATGAAGAACACAAGGAAAAATGAATACAACACTATTCTCAAGCCCCCTATACCTCGAAGCGCTTCAGACATCGGGACGAGAATAAACGCTCCCACAAAGGAGCCGGCAAATGTCCCCATACCACCAACTACGGCCGAGGATAGAGGCAGGATAGAATAGTCAAGAGCAAAAGAAGGCATGCCTACAAACCCGTAAACATGGGTTAGAAAAGCCCCGCAGAAAGAGCCTACGCAACCTGCTATAAACAGGGCCTGGGCCTTCATCCAATAAATATTGATTCCCACGCTCATAACAGCCCTGTCATTGTCCTTTATAGCTTTAAGGACAAGACCGTAATCTGTTGTGACCAGACGTCGAAAAGCGAATAGGGCAAAAAGCGTCACCAAAACAATCACGTATGATTCAACAAACGGATTTTGAAACGCCTTGATACCCGTTATTCCTTCTGTGCCTCCAAATATGCCCGCGGCCTCTATGATACGTTCCAGCATTAACGGTAAAACGAGGGTCACCATTGAAAAGTAGACGCCTCGCAATCTCAGCACCGGAGTCAACAGGACCGTGCATATAAATCCTCCCAGAACTGTCGCTAGTGGGAGATCGATCCAAATAGGCAATCCGAGGATTTTGTTGGAAACCCCTGCGATATATGCTCCAACTCCAAAAAACAGAGCCTGCCCCAACGACACCATACCAACACCGACGAGGAAGTCCCAACTCATGGCAAGTAACGCGAAAACACACGTAGATATCAAGACCTTCTGCCAGTAGGAAGGCAGGACCAGAGGCAAAAGTATCAGCAGAAGGACCGGAGCAAGTGGTGGAACAGCAACGTAAAGCATTTCCCTAAACGAGTTCAGCGAGAACACGTCGTCGGATCTAGCTTTGATCCCTCTGTCTATTCTTTCCTTTCTCTTTTGTTTCACCTAAGCGCCACTCTCATAGGATAATTAGTTCTACGTACATAACGATTCTATATTCGTTCTTCCAACTCCTTCTGTTTCCCAAGAAGACCGGAAGGCTTGACTATAAGTATGAAGAGAATCGCGACCAGAGATATGATCATTTTCCAATGTGGGCCGGACAATATGTCGGTCATGATCTGGGCATAGCCAATGAGAAATGAAGCCAAAACAACGCCTACAGAGCTTCCCAGCCCACCAATAATGCAGACCGCCATAGCGTTTATAAGAACGTCGTATCCATCGTTTACCGCAATCGTTCCGCGTGGAAGGATCAGTATCGCGGCTACAGCGGCCAGACCTGACCCAAAAGCTACGCTCAATCCGGCAATGCGGTCTGAATTAATACCAAGAGACAGCGCTGTATGCTCATCCTGAGCGATACCCCTGAAGGCAAGGCCAATCTTTGTATAGTGAGTAAAGAGATAAAGGCCTATGGCCAACACTATGCCGACTCCCACTATCCAGATTCGCTGATAATCCACGTAGGTGTTCCCTATCAGCAGGCTGCCATCACTAAAGACAGGAAGAGTGTATTCTAAACCCGAGAATCCAAGGTAACGGAAAAGCTCCAGAATTATCAGACCGACACCGAAAGTGGCTATAACTTCAGAAATCACAAGGCCACGAACTCGGAGCAAAACGAAGCGATACATCGCAGCTCCGAGACCAGCTGTCAAAATTACCGCTATAGCAGCGGACAGAAAAAATGGAAGCGCCAGTTTGTTTAACAACAGCCAGGATGCGAACCCGGCGAAAATGTACATCGCTCCATAGGCGAAATTAGACACGCCGCTTATACCAAAGGTTAAGCTGAATCCCAGGGCCGTTAGAGCGAGTATTACACTATTGATAAAGCCATAGATTAACGCGACTTCCCACATGAACTCGCTCCTTGATGACGTTAATTTTTCACCATTTTACGCACTGAGCGCTGCTTGATGCTCTCAGGGCGCATTTAATCCTGGCTCGACATGACAATCGAACGTGGAACCTATTTCTTGACCGCGCTCATCCATTCCGGAAGAACTACTTTCCCTTCCGCTATGGATTTGGGGAACACTATTACTCTTTTCCCGTCATCCGTCCACTGAGAAACACAACCGGCGGCGGTCTCTTTTGGATCAGCCCCATAAATTACCTGATTACCTTCGTTGAATTTTATTCTTCCAATGACTCCTACTCGATCCGTTTTCTTGATTTCATCGGCTACCTTATCGGGATCAAGCGAACCGGCCCGTTCAACAGCCTCCGCAAAGATATAAACGGAGTCGTAGGAAGGAGCTGGGCCATGTCCGGCTTCCATAGGGACCCCGAATTTTGTTTGGTAATCATCGTAAAATTTCTTCGCCGGGGGATATTTTGCGACAGGGATGGCGCTACCCAATTCAAAATTGGAGTTGATCAAGCCACCGATTTTGCCTTCAAAGATCTTCCAGGCCCCCGGTCCGGCCATAGGTGAGATGAATCCGCAAAGCATCGAGGGTATCTTTTGTGATTTCCATTGCTTGAGCAGGATTCCACTCTGAGGCATATCAAATACCGGCATTATGACTTGAGTGTTTTTCATCTTGGCCTTCATCAGACCGGGTGGAAAGTCCGAGGCCCCGGTCGGATACGTCTCTGACCCTACGAGTTCTATGCCCATTTTTGAAGAGGCGACTTTAGCGGCGCCTTCGCCGGTCGCCTTTGCCCACAGCACATCCTGAGTCATGACATAGAGTTTTTCGAATCCGAATTCCTCTTTCATGAAGCCCAAAGTCTGAGCAAGATAGCCAACCAGAGACTGTGCATTCAGACAAACTCGGAAACAATGTTTGTATTTGACCGGGTCTTCTTTGACCTTTTCTTCAAATTTTGGAGACATGGCTATGGTCTCCAAAAGCGGGACTTTATGCTTTGCTATGATGTCCATGCCCGCCAGGAGTGACTCCGATCTGAAGGGGCCTATCAGGATTGCGTTAACCTTTTTTTCTGTTATGATTTTCTCCAGACCCAGGAGAGCTTCAGATACAGGCACTCCGGCCGATGAATCACGCAGGTCTGAAACTACTATTTCAAGGAGCCTCTTGTCAGAACCGACCTTTATTCCGCCCTTGGCGTTGATATCATCCACTGCCATCTTAACCGCTTTTATGGATTCCCTTCCCTCAAGCGAAGTTTCCGCAGTAGGAAGACCAATCAATATCGGGCCCGCCCCATACGAAGTGGCCACAAAACAAATTGTCAAAAATCCAAAAATCAGGTTAGCCAATAAGTTGAATCTCTTCATGCCGACAGCTCCTTTCCACTTGAGACACATGGATCAGAAAAAATTACCGCCTGTTATCCGGTTTGCCAAAGCCATCTAAAAATGGCCTATATTTACTAAATTAAAGAAGGTCCGGTTTATTTATTTCAAAAAACAGCATCATGAATTATTGATAAATTTCTAACTGAAGTTTTCATCAACTGCAGCCAGACTAAAAATCGGAGAAAAATATTAGGATGTTAAGACATCAAACCATAACCTGATGGTATGCCGACTATACTCTGACCTGACAATAATGCAATAACCAATTTCGAGATTCCTCTTATTTTCTTCAATGAAGCTACCAGAAAGGATTCACTATTATGAACAGACCGTCCAGCATGCCTTCCGGCTGTTAAGCGCCTCGATCACCCTGATTGTTTCATTGCCAAAAACATCCACCACCTGAACAGCAATTTTGCGATCCCCAGGACTGTCATATTTCCAGAAAGGAGTTGACAACTCGATAGATCTTTTCTTGGGAGTCCTGAATGAGTGCCACACACTTGTAAAAACAGGTTTGTCCTCGGGACTACCCAAATTGTCTCCTGAAGAGGAACTAAGTTGTTTGACGCCCCCATAATTGAAGTCAACCGCCCAGTAGTCTATCCAGTCGCTCCATGTTTTTGTCAGAATATGTCTTTGCTTGTTGGCGTTACGTTTAATGGTTGATCTAACCAATTTCCCCATTCGGTCTACCAAGATTCTCGATGATTTCATTTTGCCATTTTCGATCGACACTTCCTGATTCATACCGAGGCAATACAAACCAAAATCCGATAACGTAACCTTGGCCGAAAACTCCTCCAGGTTCATGATCACCTTGAAGAATGCAAGAATTTCAGCCTCGTGGCCATCAGATCCCACCTCAGATTTCGATCGGAATTCTTTAGTCGCCTTCTTTAAACAAATACCTATCGATAATTTCTCGGCCTCTTCTAGAATACTTGGGTTTACAGAGTTGTCATATTCAAACCCTACTATTTCGATGTTTTTTATCCCTCTATTTGAGCACATGTCCAGTATTTCCTGAATCATCAGGGAGTGTATCCGGATATGCCGGTCAGTGAAGAAGACTCCGGAAGAGCCATCTGAAGAAATGCCAACCATTTTACCAAGATCCAAACGCTGGGCCTTGTGGGACTCTACTCTATCATCGAAATCAAAGATTGTTGTCTGGACAAACCCATCAGCATTGACATCGCTGACCCCTGAGTCAAACGGAATTGAATCGCTCTTGTTCGGTGGGATTGAGGCCTCTAATACATCAAAAGACAATCCGGATCTTTTGATATCATCGTCCTGCGATATCAAATGTATGATACGTTTTCGACAAGTGTGCGTGGCGATTTTCCCGATATCGCATCCTATCCATTTTCTTCCCAATCTCTGTGCAGCCTCTAGAACAGTTCCGGAACCACAGAAAAAATCAGCGACCAGGTCACCCTCATTCGTCGCTGTCATTATTACACGTTCCAAAAGCCTGACAGGTTTTTGGGTCGGATAGCCCCACATTTCCGGGTGAGCATGGAGAAGTGGGATCTTCCAAACATTGTCCGCTGTACGATCCTTACGGGTAACGTAAATGCATTTACCATCGTCCCCCCTGGGGTAGACCTTCTTGCCATCTACCTTACGCATTACTGAGACCTTTATAGGCTTGTCCCGTTTTTCGAATTGCCAGTTGAATATGCTTTTGGAGGACTTGGCATAATAGAAGATTGTGTCTGTGGCATTCGTGTACTGACGCTTACGGGTGTCTGGAATCTTGTTGGTGTAATACCAGATGATCTCGTTCCTAAAAGCCTGTGCCCCGAAAACTTCATCAAGTATCGCTCTGATCATGAAGTTGGCTTTCCAGTCACAGTGAACCCACAGGCTTCCATCGTCAGCAAGAAGACGCCGAATTATTTTGAGGCGTTGATACATCATGTTCAGATATGAGCTGGAGCCTTTTTCCCAGGAATCACTATATGCATGCTCCTGAATCACATTGAGTTTCTCCGACCGATCATCTCCGACCAGGATGCTCATGTTGTAATCAGTTCCCACCAGAAAGGGCGGGTCTATGTAAACTAACTTGACCCCACCCACCGCATGAATTTGATCCTTTAGCTCCCCGGACATCAGGCAATTCATAACGAGCTGATTGTCCCCTCTGATGATTTTGTTGGTCCAGAAGGAATTAGAATGGGATGATCTGTAAGACTCGGTGGAAAGCCCAGAAGGGATACGAACCCTCTCTACTGGAAGTAGGTCCGAAACCTCATTTTTTTCTGGTTGCCGCTTTCCACGCCAGACAAGTTCAACGTCAGACAGGATCGGTTCAAATTCACAAGGATTAAGATCATCCGAGGCCTTTTTGGACTCGAATTTCGGCTTGGAATCATTAATTACCGATTTGTCCGAACTCATTCGTCAGGATGTTGTCCTCTCCTTATCATTAAATGGCCGAAGAAGTTTTATTGCCGCCAAATCAATCTCCAGAGCAAGACTGGCCCAATATTTTTCTAATCTCAGACAACAACTCATTAAATATGTGCGGTTTACCGACAAACCCGCTAGCGCCTGCTCTTAAAGCGTCTTTAGCTGCTCCATTCGCCGAATATCCACTATAATGGATTTTAGGGCCGGGTTGATTCTGAGAAGCTCTTCGAGGCATTCCTTACCTCCCATTTCAGGCATCATGAGATCCAGAATTACCAGATCTATGTTGTCTTGTTCCTCTTCGTATATTGATAAGGCTTCCCGGCCTCCTTTGGCTGTCATCACTCGATATCCAAAATCCTCCAGGAGTT
>JAZDKD010000352.1:0-2240 GCA_043803345.1 Pseudomonadota bacterium | reverse complement strand
GAAGCGTAATGGTCTGCCATTTTTTGGTACAATTTTATTATTGAGGTACTAAATCATTAATCCCAGGTCTTCACGCGTCATTTCGGATTTAGAATTTTCCTTCCCATTTCGCGCAAGATTTACATTTTAAGTGTTTAGCTGCTCTTTCAGTGTGTTGCGTTCCCAGAAAACACCATCGGCGTAGCCCTGAATTGATTTATCGTAGTTCGCTATTTCCAGCCTTCTCTCAGCCAGACAGCAGTAGTATTCGTCTATCTCTACACCCACATAGCGTCGTCCCAGCTTCTTAGCCACAACGGATGTCGTGCCTGCTCCTAGAAAAGGGTCAAAGACCATATCGCCAGGATTTGAGCTTGCCAGTATGATTTTAGCGAGGAGTTTCTCCGGCTTTTGTGTCGGGTGCAGCGTCTTCTCTGGCATTGACCAGAACGGAACGGTTATATCAGTCCACAGGTTTGATGGATGAGTAATGCGGTAGCATCCGTTTGTTTCCTCTTCCCAGTCTTTTGGTTCGCCTGAACTATCACGATAGGGTGCCAGCACTTTCCTCTTCATCTTTAAATCTTCAACGTTGAAAACGTAATTTTCAGTCATGGTGCAGAACCAGATGTCCTCTGAACAGTTCTTCCAGTTTGTTTTCGCGCCTCTCCCCTTCTCCCTTTCCCAGGTAATGCGGTTTTGAATCTTGAAGTATCTTTTGGCTACATTGAAGATAGCGCCCGATGAGCGCCAATCGCCGCAAATATAGATTGAAGCGTGCGGCTTGAGCAGTCGGAGCATCTTGCCGAGCCACGAATCAAGCCATTTCTCATACTTATCCGATTCCATTTCTTTGAAGGAGCTAAGGTTGAAAGTCTTGGTGAGGTTATAGGGCGGGTCAACGAAAACCAGGTCAACAAAATTATCAGGCAGAAAATCCAGCGCGGCAAATATATCCTGGCAAATGGTCTTATTTTCTAATTCTGCGATGGAGGCTGGCTTATCCAATCTTATGAGCTTCTGCTTGAGTCGCTCAAGCTCACTATCCCTGAGGGTGATAGTCCTGTTTCTTGGCGCTTTTGGTTTAGCGGGATTCTGTTTATTCATGGGGATGGCGGAGGGGGTGGGATTCGAACCCACGGTCCCTTGCGGAACGGCGGTTTTCAAGACCACTACCATAAACCACTCGGACACCCCTCCAAAAAGCTAATATTTAGGGGTTGGTGTTTTACATAATATTAGTTTGCTAACCTTTTGCTAACCAACGATTTCAGCAACAGGTTCATTATAGCTCGTGACAAATGCCGCGTCAAAAGTTTGAGCAGCTTCTAGGAATTTAGTTATTTCGTCAACATCCCGAACATTCATTTCCTTACTTTGCGCTCTCGGCAGTTTGACGGCATCGTATACATTTCGTGTTAGAATACCCCATTCATAAGCTGTCTGTAGCAGCGAAACCAATCCCAACCGAGTCAGTGTTTATGATTTTCCTCTTCTTCCCCCTCCAATTTACAGGCGTTCAAATCGCAGATGACGTTCTCCGACTTGCACACCTGGCATTCCAACTGAAGCGTGGTATGACCTATGCGGAACCGGTCCCGTACCATTTTCTCTATTTGCTCACGGGTTTCCGCTACTTTGCTCATGTGGACATCGTCAACAAGTATATGTCCGTTCATCGCCCTTATCTCGGGCGAGATGCTCCAGACGTGAATATCGTGAACACCCTTGACTCCAGGAATCTGTTTCAAAGCGTCAACCAGTTCGTTTACGTCAATATCTTTGGGTGTTGCCTCTATAAGGACACGAAAACCTTCTCTGAAAATGTTCCACACTGCAAAAAGAATAATGAAGCTGATGAGAACGCTGACCAGAGGGTCAACCCAGAACTGCCCGGTGGTCATAATAATCAAACCACCAAAAATTACACCGATTGAAGCCAACGCATCACCGGAGGCGTGCCAGAATGCGCTGCGGATATTGATATTGGTTTTCTGCTCATGGCGCAGCCAGAGGGCGACAATTATATTGACCGCAAGTCCCACCGCGGCAACAACGGTCATGAGTACGCCCTGGACTTCAGGTGTCTCTTGAAAACGGTTATAAGCTTCAAAAAGAATGATTACCGCAATAGCGAAGATGCTCAGGGCATTAACGATGGCAATGACGACCCCTATCCGGTGGTAACCGAAGGTCATGCGGATGGTTGCCGGACGTTCAGCCTGTCTAACGCCGTACCACGAAAGAGAAAGGGCAATAAT
>JAZDKD010000351.1:0-4575 GCA_043803345.1 Pseudomonadota bacterium | reverse complement strand
GTTGGATAGAGGAGAGGGATTTTCATAGGGATGAGCCGCATTAGCGTTGGTATATCCGCCGCCATTGGTTCCCAGCATTTTTATCGCTACTTGAGAAGCCATTGGCCCTCGAACGATACTTTGTGAGTCAACTTGCCTTTTCTCCATCACCAGGTTGCCCTGCGCATCCTTGATTTCTTGTCCGGCCGCGTCTTTTGCGGGAATCTGAGTGGTGTAAGGTTCGACAACCTGGGCTGTTTCGTAGGGCATAAAGTTTTGGATCATCCCTTGGGACACCAGAAACACCGCAAATACAAGACAAGTCGGTAATAGTATGTAGAGATTTATGCGAATCACATCCGTCCAAAAGTTACCGATGGTCTTGGCGGAATTCCTGGCAATGCCTCGAACCAGCGCCGCTGCGACAGCAATACCCGTAGCTGCGGAGGTGAAATTATGGAATGTAAGGCCCACCATTTGTGAAAAGTACGACATGGTTGACTCACCCCCGTAACTTTGCCAGTTTGTGTTCGTGGCAAAACTCACGGCAGTGTTAAAGGAAAGCTGATCGCTGACAGGCCCCAGTCCTTGGGGATTTAACGGCAGGAGATGCTGTAATCGAAGAATCGCATATGTAAACAATGTTCCCACAAGACTAAAAGCAATCAAGGAAAACGAATACTGTTTCCAATTCTGCTCTTTCTTCGGGTCAATGCCCGGTAAAAAATAAAACAACCTCTCCATAGGTCGAACAACCGGGTCTAGAAAAGTCTTTCCGTTAACATCCAAGACTCGGGTCAGATAAACACCCATGGGTTTGGTGAGGGCAAGCAGAAGGCCCACAAACAGCGCTAATTGTATCCATCCGAAATAGTCCATGATGTTTTTCCTCTTTAGAATCTCTCCGGCCTTAGAACCGAGACAAACAGATACACTATCAAAATCACGCCTACTAGACCGATAACTGTTTCAAACATGACTTAAATCCTTTCCCATGCGACGCAATATAAAGCGCAAAGCCCAAAAAAAATGATGAGACCGACGACAAAGATTAAATCAATCATATTATGTTTCCTCCTGAAGAGTCGTATCGTAGCGCCTTAGAGTAAACGTAAAAACGCTCCCTTCAGATTCAAGACTTTCAACGGAGATAGCCCCTCCATGAGCCTCCACGATCTCCTGAACAATTGAAAGCCCTAAGCCTAAACCTGATTCTGTGGTTTGCCCAGGAACTCGGAAGAAATGTTCCAGAATTTTTTTGAGGTATTGGGCAGGGATACCAATTCCAGTGTCCGAGACGGAAAACTGAACAAAATTATCAACGGTCTGAGCAAATATCCGAACCACACCTCCTGGACTAGTGTATTTCAAAGCATTAGAAACTAAATTGGCAAATACTTGTGAAACCATGACCGGGTCTGCCCATACCTCGGGCAAGTCGTTGGGCAATTGGACTTCCAGTGCGAGTCCTAGATCCACGGCCAAACTACGAAAGGGTTCAATGGATTCAAAAACTAATTCGTGCGGTCTGACACTTTTGAGTTCCATGTCGCTTTTTCCAGATTCTATTCGGCTAATATTTAGCAATCTCTCAAGAATTGTGTGCAGACGGTCACTCTCATCTCTGGCCGCAATCAGGAGTTCCGTTTGCTTATCGGATAGTGGTCCCACTTTTTCCTCTAATAACAAGTGTAAGGACATCCTGATGGATGTTAAGGGTGTCTTCAGTTGGTGAGAAACAGTTGAGACTACTCCCCTTTTAATCTCGTTTTGTTCCTTTTCGAGTGTGACATCCTTCAGCAAGATTATCGCTCCGGTCGGATTCCGATACGTGTCTAAAATAGGAACCGCCTTGGGATGTAAATAGAATTCTTTGCCGTCAACAAATCTCTGAATAAGGTAATGTCCCTTGTTGTTTTCTGCAGGTCGTCCGGTGCTGATGGCTTCGTTGAAGAGTTCAACCAATCCGTGGAAATTTGGATTGTTGATATTTCCCTTGGGGAACAAACCGAATACTTCAGTTGCAGTGTCGCTTGCAATCTGAATGACCCCCTCTCCATCCACTATAGCCACGGCTTCCGGCAAAACCTTAAACGCCAGTTCAGTGGATCGTTTCATGTTGCTCCAATTTGCCCTGTCAACACGTCGCGACTCTCTAAGGCCGGCGGCCATTTCATTGAAAGCTTGGGCGAGAGTTCCTATCTCATCTCTGGAGCGCGAAAGGATGTACAAATCGAGGTTGCCGGACTTAATTTCCTGGGCCGACAAGGTCAAACCAGCTAAAGGTCTTAGAATCCATTTTTCGGTGAGTAGCATGGACAGCGCCGCCAACAACACCCCCACCACGAGTAGTATCGACATGAGTTGACGAGCTGCCTGCGACCTCACTCGCGCCTCTTGGTTGGCGTCACTCATGTTTCGCTGGTTCATGTTAAGGATTTCATCAGCGGTCGTCTTGATTGATTGGAACAAAGGCAAAACCTTTTGAAGGTAGGCTTCCATTCTTACCTGATGAGGTAGCTCCGGCTGAGTCACTGATTCGATTTCCTCTTCATACTGGTTGAAGAGATTTCGAATATGAGTCGCTTTCTCTTGCTCTCCGGGAATGGTGATATTTTCAATCTCCGAATTCATGGCTTTCAAAAAATTTGTTTTGTTTTCGATTATGAGATCGAGTCCTTCTCTCTGATAGCCCAGGAGTGTGAACAACATTCCGCTGTCCATTCGCTCCAAGGCCTCCTTCATTTCTTGACTGGCGATCACGCTGCGGTAATTTTCCCTAAGGATCACATCTATTGAGCCGCCCAGTTCTGAGAGCAGGGAGACACTCTCCAGACCGATGATCAGTATCACGGCCAGCAAACCACCAAAACCCAGTGACAGTTTTTGTCTGATTCCGAACATTTTGATTCCTCTCAAAATCATATAGGGCAAGGAAGGCGCCAAATAGTTAGGCCGTAAATACTGTTTAATTTAGATACGTTGAGATGTGCTTGTATTTTATGGAATTGCGATTTGCAAAGGGTCGGCTGATTGAGCCTTGCATTATGCAAGGGGTAGGGTAGAGGGAGAGTTACACTGCGAATTCCGCGTTACTATTCTCATATTCCGATTTGTTTTCGACGACGCCAAAGTGTGGCTTGATCTATACCGAGTGTGTCAGCGGCTTGCTGTAGAGATTTGCTCTTAGCGAGCACTCTTCTAATATGTTCTTCCTCAATTTTCTCCAACCTCACAGGGTCACCGACTTGCGGGCCTGTCCCGCGCAATGTCATCTTTCCCGGTAAATAAACGGCCCCGACCTTGTCTGTGCGACATAGTATCGCCGCTCGTTCCACCACGTTTCTTAATTCCCGGACGTTGCCGGGCCAAGAGTGTTCCTGAAGTATCTCTACGGCCTCATCGGTGAATCCTGTCAAAGGATGATGGTATTTTCGGCTGAAAAAAGTGAGCAACTTTTCAGCCAGAACAACTATATCTTGGGGTCTTTCCCTAAGAGGCGGTATTTCTATCTGGATGACATTGAGCCTATAAAGCAGATCTTCCCTGAACGCGCCTATTTCCACCGCATGTTCAAGATCTGAGTTTGTAGCCGATATCACCCGCACATCCGCTTTCCTGACTCTTTGTGATCCCATCCTCTCATATTCCCGATCCTGCAGAAACCTCAACAGCCGAGGTTGGACGGAGAGAGCAAGCTCACTTATTTCGTCGAGGAAAAGCGTGCCGCCCTCACAAGACGATATTCGGCCTGGATTATCCCTGATAGCGCCTGTGAAAGCTCCCTTAACATGCCCGAACAATTCACTCTCTATAAGTTCCGGTGATAAAGCCGGACACGAGATTACCCCAAAAGGTTTTGAGGACCTGTCGCTCCAGTGGTGAATCTGACGGGCCAGAATAGTCTTGCCGGTTCCACTCTCACCCCTTATGAGAACTGAAGCTTCGGTAGGCGCCACTTGCTGAGCCAGACTAATTGCCCTCTGCATAGCCGGATTTTCGCTTGAAAAATCTATCTCCGGAATGGTCCTGCCGAGTTCCTCTTGCAATGAAGACAGTTTTTGCTCCAAAGACCTGACCTGCGCCACTTTTTCAACCGCCAACCTCACTTGCGCAGGTGTAAAAGGTTTTGAAATGTAGTCTGACGCCCCTCTGCGCATGGCCTCTATAGCTGTTTCAATCGAAGAATAGGCCGTGATGATGATAACTTTAAGCCAGGGAGAAGATGCGAGCAAAGGTTGAATCAAATCTAATCCATTCTCTGAGCCAAGTCGTAAGTCCAGAAACGCCACGTCAAATGACCTTTGAGAAGCCTCTGACAGAGCATCTTCAGGATTGCTTACAGCGGTGAGGCAGTGCCCGTCGGATTCGAGGCAAAGTGATAGAGTGCGCCGGATGTTGGCCTCGTCGTCGACGATTAGAATGTTCAATTTGGTTGCCATTTCTGACTCAACATCACTAGTGTCCCAACGTTATTAAAGGATATTTGATTAACATATTGATTAGATACTACAAAAACCACCTTATGTCATTAATCGACTTGAAATCTTCCCGGTCCAAAAGCCATCCTTGGAGAAAAAATCCTTGGGGGCTTAG
>JAZDKD010000350.1:0-3580 GCA_043803345.1 Pseudomonadota bacterium | reverse complement strand
GATCTAGTAAAAAGGCTGCTAACATTCAGCCGAAAGATGGAGCCGGCATTTCATACGGTAGATATGAATGAAAGAGTCCGAAATGTTGAACCACTATTGAGAAGAACAATTCACAGAATGATCGAGATCAGGCTGGCTCTTGAAGATCACCTGCCTCCAATTGACGCAGATCCTGTACAGATAGATCAGGTGCTTTTCAATCTCGCGTTGAACGCCCGTGACGCAATGCCGGACAAAGGCGCCCTTGAAATAAAAACTATGACGGCAATCCTCGATGAGGAATATTGCCTGCGCCATGGCGAGGCGAAACCAGGTCAATATGTAATTTTAGAAGTTTCAGATACAGGACACGGCATGTCCGAGGATACGCTGAACCACATATTCGAACCATTTTACACGACTAAGGGGTTCGGCAGAGGCACGGGACTTGGTCTAGCCACAGTATATGGAATAGCAAAGCAACACGGTGGACACATAGAATGTGTCAGTGAGTTGGGCAAAGGCACAATCTTCAAGATCTATTTCCCCAGAAGTATCCATGAAAATCCTCCACGTTAACGTGTTTTTCAAAAAATAGGCATTTTCGAGTTTCTTTATCCCCACCATTCTTGTATCCTGCTAAATGGCCATGAGTCTTATTTCATGGACTATATCCGCAATAGGATCTCTCCAACGGAGCCCGATTCGATGCAACCCGAGGAAAAATCACAACAACAACTCAAGAATGAACTAAATGAAATGAACACCTATCAAGAAGTTTCCTAAAGACCAGGAGGAGCCTCGATACACCGCAGTCATCGGAACTTATGGACCAGGAGAAATAAGAGGCATAACCATTACCCTTGTGGCCCCTGTTGGTGGATGGCATGTTCCAAGGAGCTGGGGCGAACGACATATCGATTTGATTTCATGACGACATGAGCCAGCGCAATATGACAAAAAAAAGATTATTGCGCTGAAATGGCAATCCACTCGAACTGCACATCAATTTACAAAGCTATCCAGGTCGCTTCAGACCAGATTTCGCTAGGACGTTATCACACTGTGCTCGTGGTAACCTCTCAGATTTCATCAACCTGCTTCAAAGTTGAGACCCTTAATGAGGAGCATGTTACTGTCGACCAGGCAATTCTCCGGTGGTTTCTGAGTGACGGAGCAGGCGCAATGGTTCTTAATGATAAGAATCTTGGACACAACAAGCTTAGGGTTGTTGATACTTACATCGAATCCGTGGGAACCAACCTGGAAAAGGGAATGACAGGTTTTGCCGCTCCCGGTGGCTGGGATCTGCTGAAGATTTACCGCACAGGGAAGCACCATGTGACCCAGGATCTCAACAGGGTTGGCAAGATCGGGCCAAAGATTACCAGAGCAGCGTTTGAGAGAATGCTTAACGCTACGGGGCTCGATACTGGGCTAGTTAAATGCCTGCTTCTCAATCTCCCGATGCGCCATCTTTGTACATTAGCAGAGGACAACTTGAGAGCACTAGTGGCCAATCCTGACGCAATCCTCTATTCCAACATAAACATGGTTGGTTATGCAGGGCCTGCGGCAAGTCTCATATCCCTGGACCACTACCTTAAGAACAACCACCTGAAACCGCACGACGTTCTGATCAGTCTTGCAGTAGAATCAAGCAAGTGGATGCACGGAGCATTCATCTTGGAACAAGACTCATGACTTGGAATAATCCCAACTCGAAATGATTTCATTGCCCAAGATTACTTGTCAATGGGCAAGAGGCTGTAATGCTCATTAATCAAACTTCGTGTTGAATCTAATTTTTTGCGTCAGTTTTAGACTCCATTTGCACTCCGGGTTCACCCACCATAACGAAGGCCGACCAGAAAAACGGATGTTCAAAACCCGCCCCACGTATGTGAGATTTGGCTTCTTGCCATGCCTGGAGTTTACCTTTGCCTTCTTTGGTTTTCTTGAAAAACTCATCCATCAGCATAACCGACGATTGATCTGCAAC
Source organism: Pseudomonadota bacterium (assembly GCA_043803345.1). Lineage (GTDB taxonomy): Bacteria > Desulfobacterota > Desulfomonilia > Desulfomonilales > Desulfomonilaceae > CAJBEZ01. Next base: position 1,599 of record JAZDKD010000350.1, on the reverse strand, counting down.
TGACCATAGGCTCATCAATACCGTCTTGACACCGGCGCACTGGAAAGCCCTGCCCATACTCATTACCCCCTCACCCGGCAGATCAGCGCCGAGGCCTGTCTTGCAGGCGGTGAGGGCGGCAACGTCGGTATCCAGATTGAGACCGGCCACTTCACTCATGGTCAATAAGCCGTCTTTTCTGTCGGGTATCATCGTCAGATACAAAACTGGCTCAAGAAGCCACGCCTCCTTGTTGGAAATATCGCCATGAGTGGCCAGCACTATTGAGCCGTATTTTTTGTTCTGGAGTTTAATTTGCTCCATGAATTTGCTCTTGGAAGCCTCAAGACCGGTATATACGTCGCAACTGGAGCCGTAGAGTTTAAGCAGGCTGTTTGCCAATTGTTCGGTTACTTCAAGACGAGGTATAGGCTTGCTTACACCTTCACTGATTTCCTCGACCGCAACCATAAGCTTCGGGTATTGAGCGCCGGCGGCCTCTACCTGGCTTGATTGACTAGTTACGCCCTGCGCTCGAGGGTCTTTTGCCTCAAATACTGGGTCAGCCATCACCAGAATGCGATCTCCAATGCCTCTGGATTTCGCTTTGGACTTGACCTTTTCTCCCAGCCCTCTTGTCATTGTAAGAGCGGTTAAAGATTGCGCATAGACCAGGGGGTAACTATCTCCTACGTAATGTAGACCTTCTGGATAATCTCCCCATTGGCCCTTTCTCCAGTCGGCTTTTCCATTCATCACAAGCGCCTCGAAGGGGAGCAAAGCAAGAACACCGTCAGGAATGATAATGACAGGAGAGCCTTTCGGCACATCCGACAAAGGGTCTTCCAGGAGCTTTTTGTAAAGCTTCGAAGCAAGGTCTGTATCAAACGCCCTTAGGTTGTGCCCATCGATGGATTTTTGGAAACTTGATATGTCCTTTTCAAGTTCTTGGGGTTTCCAGTCAATAAAGCTACCGCTAACCACCTTTTTCCCTTTCAGAAGTCTCGCCCCAACGCCCTCGCTGGTAACATCAAAGATGATGATGTGTTCGACCGGAGTCAAAGCCGCTGACTCAAGTTTAACGGGGGTGGGGTATTTCACTGAAGCATAGTCCTTATATTTCTCCCGTAATGACTTGAGAAAGGCAACTTTTTGCGTTTCAGCGGTTTTGATCTGTCGTTTGATGTCGTTTATCCGTTCCTTATCAATGTCTTTGGGGATTGCGTCCATGGCCATTTTTAGCGAAGCGATCTTGTCGGAAACCTCCATCTCTTGTTTGCGAACTTCCTCGGGGACGCCGAAATATTCTCCGTCAAGCTTTTGAGCCAAAGTATCAGCGAAGTCTCTTGCCCTCGTGATTTCACTGGGATAAATACTTTGAGACGCTTTGTCCTGCCTCAGTGTAACTCTAACGAGTCCCTTTGCAGGTTCGTAGCGAGAGAATCCGTTAATTTTACCGGCGAAGAAATTTTGCCTTTCCGAGAGAAGGAGTTGCGATCTCATTTCCTCAGTAAGATCTACTGCTTTGGAATAATATTGGGATGCTTGGGCGTAGTTCTTTTTTGATTCGTAAACTTTGCCCAGTCCAGTGTTAGCTGTGAAAAGTTCGTCAACATTACC
>JAZDKD010000349.1:0-5039 GCA_043803345.1 Pseudomonadota bacterium | reverse complement strand
CTGCCCGATGACATACTGGTCAAAGTCGATCGCGCCAGTATGGCAGTGGCTCTTGAGGTTCGTGTGCCAGTCCTGGATCACCGGGTAGTTGAATTTGCCGCATCTTTGCCAACGGGCATGAAGATCAGAAATGGCTACGGTAAATGGATCTTTAAGAAGTTATTGAGCAAATACGTTAGTTCCCAATTGACAGAAAGGCCCAAAAAGGGGTTTGGAGTTCCTGTAGGAACCTGGTTGAGAGGACCTTTACGAGAATGGGCGAGTGATTTGCTCAACGATAAGAGTGTCGTTGAGCGTGGATTGATAGATAGCTTGAAGGTAACGACCTTATGGAATGATCATATATCTCTTCGTCGTGATTGGTCGTATCGACTTTGGGGCGTGTTGATGCTCCAGTCATGGTTGAAAGGATAAGCTAATCAAATCTGAGTCTCAAATCCATTCTTTTACTTATTCTAGAAAAATCCTCTTTGTCATTCCAACTCTAGGGTCCGGCGGGTCGGAAAGGGTCCTGATAAATCTCCTGCGGAATCTTGATTCAAGAAAATTTGATTTAAATTTAGCCGTCGTTGTCCAGGGTGGATTATTCCGCTCTATGGTACCAAAAGCAGTAAAAGTCTATGATTTGAATCTGAAGCGTGTCCGATACGCGGCAATCCCACTCATGCGGATCATCAAGAAGTTGAATCCCGATGTGATATTATCATTTATGGGCCATTTGAATTTCTTAATGTCAGTGTTAAAATCGTTGATTCCAAACCACATAAGGCTCATAATTCGCGAGAATACCATGGTAAAGGAGAATGTTGCGGCATCAGGACCATGGTGGTTCTCGCCTATGTATCGGCTTTTGTACAACAGAGCAGACCTGATCATATGCCAATCAGATGTAATGAAAAAGGGCTTGATTGACAATTACGGGATAAATCAGGATAGGACTAAGACAGTGTATAACCTAGTTGATATCGAAAATATCGATTCAAATATCGTAGATGCGCCTAACCCGTATCCCGTTGATGTAACATTCCGAAATATTTTGGCAATAGGTCGACTTTCACGAGAGAAAAGGTTTGACTTGCTAATCCGTAAATTTGCTCGTTTTCAGAAGATCAGGCCAGATACCCAACTGTGGATTCTGGGAGAAGGGTCTCTCCTTTCTGACCTGCAACGACTCACCTATAATTTAGGTGTTTCTGATTTCGTGAATTTCATGGGATTCCAAGCTAACCCTTACATCTGGATGAGACATGCTGACCTTTTCGTGGTTTGCTCAGCCTACGAAGGACTCCCAAATGTCTTGCTGGAGGCACTGGCATGTGGTTGCCCTGTGGTGGCGACAGACTGTCCAGGAGGTACAAGAGAAATAATGGAATTGACTAATAATGTAGATCGCCTTGTACCTGTTAACGAGTTCGATTTAAAGGAAGAATTCTTTGAAACAATGAGCTTCTTGGAAACCAGGACTCGGCTAAAAAAACATTTCGGGCCGACAACCATAATCAAGCAATATGAATCCATCCTAAATGGCTCAACCTGTGCCTAAGGCGCTAAGACAATTTAGAAGAACACGCAAATCACTCTGTTCCCTAGGAACTTGTTATATCAATCGATTAGGGGTGTAATTGGCCTGAGGATCTTGCCTTGGAACTCTTAGATTTACATGAAGCTCTACTACCTTTTTTCTCTGTTCTGGCAATCGGTTTCCTCATTTGTCGAACATTAATAGGATTGAATTTAGGACCGTCTGCTGGAATCGCTTGCTTGAAGGCAGCGATTCCGACGATATATTTCGTGTGGTTCTTTGATGGCACGTGGACAATTGCTGATGACCTAATGTACTATTACGATTCTTCATCTGTTGCTGGTTTGTCCTACAATCCACTCGATCCGACAGTCTTGATGGATACCATAACTACTGTTAGAATGGTTGCAGGCAGTTTTCATTGGCTTTACTACTTATGGAATGTGTTAGCAATTCGTCTGTTCGGCGATCATTATGCGTCGCCGGTTTTTCTCAATGTCGCATTGACATTTGTCGGCGGATGGTCGTTAGGACGAATGGCTAGTATAGCGGGATTTGACCAGAAATATTGCAAAGGGTTGGCAACTTTTTTCTTACTACATTGGGAGGTTTTAGCATGGTCTTCATTCCTAAACATCAAGGATAGTCTTGTAATGGTAATGGAAATAATATTCATGGCTTCCATGATGAGCGTTCTATTGGGCAAGAATATTCGGGATAATCTGATATGTGTTATCCTAACTCTGTCAGGCTTAGCGATTACCAGATTCTACGTTGTAATACTTTTTGCAGCCAACTGGTTTATGTCCAACATGATCTTAACCAGAAAAATGACGAAGTTTTTCCTGTTTTTAGCTTTATGCCTGGCGGGAATTCTTTTTGCACAAACCTACTTTCCGCTGGTGTTTTCTCGCTTGGCTATAGAAGACGGAATTGCCAAAGATGTAGATACAGGTAACCCTATCTACCAAGCCATTAGGTTTATGATATGGCCTAAGCCTGGAGTGTACTTTTACGAAATTGATGAAGGGAGCGGATTTGCAACTATATCCCATATTCTGCACCACATATTCTTTCCCTTTTTTGTGATTTCGTTTTTAAGACTTTCTTATAGGAATAAATTCTTTCTGCCTGTCGCAGTGTTTTTTTTTCAAGTGGTTTTTTTATACTCGATAGTTCCCGGCAATCTTGGTCCGAGACAACGTTATCAGATATGTTGGATTTTTGCTTGGTGCCAATTTGATTACATTTACACCTGGTGGCACACCAAACAGCCCCAAAAGAAATTTGTCAGATGAAGATTTTGCATATTATTACTGGTTTGAAACTCGGGGGGGCAGAGAGCTTCTTAGTAAAATTACTAAAAAACATGAATAGCCGATGTTTCGAGAATGTCGTTGTATCCTTGACTGATAACCGTGAGATGGCGCATTCAATTAATGCTTTAGGCATTGAGGTGCAAGTTCTTGATTTTAAGCGTAGCATTCCAGATCCCCGTGTAATAAAAACCTTAATAAAGATCATTAAGATTGAACGACCAGATTTGGTGCAGACTTGGATGTATCACTCAGACCTTGCTGGTGGCTTGGCGGCAAAATATGTTTCGAGAAAACTGGCCCTAGTTTGGAACATTCGTACGTCCTATTCATCTTCATTGTCCCCGAATAACAAAGGCTTGGTTTGGTGTTGTGCACTAGCCTCTCGATTCTTACCCAATAAAATCATCGCTAATTCACATGCCGGCAAACACTCTCATTTACAAATAGGCTATCCTTTAAAAAAAATGGTCGTTATCGAGAATGGGTTTGACGTTGAGTATTTTAAACCTGACGCCGATGCACGAAGCCGAATCAGAGCCAAACTGGCGATTCCCCCTGACGCCTTTTCAATAGGCATGATTGCAAATTATTTGCCAGAAAAAGATCATCAAACATTCTTCAAAGCAACTTCGATTATTCATGACAAAAACCCCGATGTACATTTCATCCTTGTTGGCAGGAATTGCGACATTGACAATCCGCTTGTGCGAAGCATTATCAGTAGCAAGATTCCAAGCAATCGTTTTCACTTTTTGGGAGTCCGATCTGATGTTAATCAGATTATGGCGTCTCTCGACCTTGGAACGTTGTGTTCTCTCAGAGAAGGTTTTCCTAACGTGCTAGGCGAAACGATGTCCTGCGGAGTCCCGTTCGTTGCTACAGATGTTGGTGACTGCGCAGATCTGATAGGGGACACCGGGTTGATCGTGCCTCCCCACAATCCAGCAGCCTTAGCGGATGCATGGTATAAAATCACTCAAATGACCGGGGAAGAGAGAAATCTCATCGGACACGCCGCAAGGCAAAGAATTGAATCACGTTTCGGGCTGCAGCAAGTCGTTGGCAGATACCAGGAACTCTATGCAAGTCTGGCTCCCGAAAAGAATTCTTTGCAATAATAATGGCATAATGTAATGTGCGGAATAATCGGCGGTTTGTTGAGAAACAGTTTACCTGTTGAGGTAATCAACGAGTCGCTCAACTCCATCTACCATCGTGGTCCGGATGACGCAGGTGTTTATCAGGATGGAACTGTTTTTCTGGGGAACCGTCGACTCTCCATCATAGATCTAAGCGGGGGGCATCAGCCTGTTTTCAACGAAGATAATTCCGTAGTTGTTGTATTCAATGGTGAAATTTATAATTACCTTGAATTGATAAGTCTGCTCGAGTCAAAAGGCCATATCTTCAAAACGAACTCGGATACTGAATGCCTCGTCCATTTGTGGGAAGAATACGGAACGGCTATGTGTGAAAATCTCCGAGGAATGTTTAGTTTTGGGATTTGGGACTCACACAATAGGGTGCTTTTTGTGGCTCGCGATCGGTTTGGTAAGAAACCGCTATATTATACTCTTCCTAAAGCCGGGGGTATCCTGTTTGCGTCGGAAATTAAGGCGCTAGAATTTCTTGCGTTAAACATTGATGAAACGTGGGACATTTCAGACCAAGCAATCTATCATTATTTATCGCTAGACGTCATTCCCCAACCAATGACCATTTATTCCAATGTAAAGGCGTTGCTCCCTGGCCATTGGATGTCCTTTAGCGATGGCAACCTCAGTTTTGGAAAATATTGGGAATTGGCCTATGAACCTTTAACTGAGATCTCCTATCATGACGCCATCAAGAAGGCCCGAGCGCTTATAGCTGAGTCTGTGCAACTGCGTCTAAGAAGCGACGTACCTGTAGGTATTTTCTTGTCCGGAGGAATTGATTCATCAATAGTAGCGAGTGAGGCGCAGAAAATAATTGGCGGTTCTCTCCTCTCTTTGACTGTTTCTGTGCCTAGTTCAAGATTTGATGAAGCCCCAACTGCTAGACGCACAGCACAGGCTCTCGGTATAAAAAACACTGTCCTTCCAATCGAATTCAATTTAGAAAACGATGTTTCTAGAGTCGTGGCGATATATGACCAACCCTTTGCTGATTCTAGCGCTATTCTGACCTTGCGAGTCGCCGAACTAGCTGGACAACAT
>JAZDKD010000348.1:0-2661 GCA_043803345.1 Pseudomonadota bacterium | reverse complement strand
TAAGCGTACTTTTCAAAACGCAGGATCTGGTCTGACATATGGACCTTATGGTCTTGTTGGCGAACGCTATCCTGGTAATATTCGCAATTTCCCTCGCTGTTGAAACGTTGGAGTCGACTTCCGGGTCTTTGTCGTCACTGGAAGAGTTTGGGGTTTTCTTGTCCAGACCACTCGGGGTGAAGAACCTTGTGTTTGTGGCGCCAAGGCTACGCGCCTTTTTGTTCAGGGCTGCTATAAATTGTGGTTTTCCGCCGGGGAAAGCGCAGGCCAGGGTTTCAGCGCAATCGTTCCCTGAACTTATCAACATGCCTCGCAACAGGTCTTCGACACTCAGCGTATCCCCTGGTTTAAGGCCAACAACTGATTTAGGGACCTTTTTAATATGTTCCGGGACCGTCACTCGCTTGTCCAACGGCATGTGATCGAGTGTAAGCAGAGCTGTGACCAGTTTTGTCAGACTGGCTATAGGAAGTTTTTCGTCGGCGTTTTTGTTTATTAAGGTCTGGTTGTTTGCGAGATTTACACAATAAACCGCCTTGGCCTGGACCCCTGTTGAAACGGGTATGGTCTTCCTGGGCTTTGAGTGTTTTATCGAGGACTTTTTAGGTGTTTTAGGACTAGCGATTTTATGACGCATCTTATTTGATGTGAATGGCTTGACCTTTTTGTCCGCCGCAAAACATAATTCGTCTGTTCCGAACCCTGATATTATAAATAAAGATATAATGAAACCAATAAGATACAATTTTATGCCAGAAATAAGACTTTCAGGCCCAGCGGTCAAAGGTATAGTGTGGTTTGACATTTTTATCCTGTTTAACTAATCAGTTATTGAGGCATTATATAGCATACTTTAGTTTATTTTGGAAGATGTTTAACCTTTTAGCCTAATTAAAGGAGTCGACTATGATTCGAGCGAGAATCTGGTTTCGCTGCGCAGCGATGCATGATCCTGTAACACCCAGGGTGGTTGCCCCGGCAATCCTGGGGTGGTTCGGCAAGAACCGCCAGATAGATTTGACGATAGAACGTGAATTCAATGGCCGGGAACTTCTCACCAGGATGAAAGGATGGATAACTGTCAACCCCAAAAAAGCCATAGAGATTTTTGAAAAGTTTGGCAGGCTGAAAACGTTTGATGACGGGGAACTGATAATTGAGGTGGAGACTGAAGAAGATTTTGCCGCAGTTCTAAGAGAGACAGCCGACCATTTTCACGATCAGTGTGATCTCGAAAGAATCTGAACTTCTTAGCCTCACTTAGTGTGTCAGGTCGAAAGCGCGTCGTCATCCCTGTCGCCGGTCCGGACGCGGACAACCGATTCCACACGGCTTACCGTGACCAGACCATTGTCGAGTTTGCCGGATGACCCGTGGTGGCATATGGCTTCTATCACGGATTCAACAAGGTGGTCCGGAACCACGACCTGTATATTTATGTGAGGCGATAAATCAACCGGTCCGGACTGTGCGTCGGAGAATCTGCGCCCAGTTCTTTGAGGTGGCGTCTGGCGAAGGACTTCCGTTACGGTCATCCCCCCTACGCCCAAATCAGCCAGGGCTTCTCTAACATCATCGAGTTTGAACGGTTTAATTGTAGCCACTATTGAAAACATGAGCTGATCTGTTGCCAGAGTCTGTGAATCGAGAAAATATAATAAATGATTTGACATGAAAGCATAACGTAAAATACATTAAAACGCTATATTTGAAATGGCCGACTTTTCCCAAGCCCCCGTAGCTCAGGGGATAGAGCGACGGATTCCTAATCCGCAGGTCGCAGGTTCGATTCCTGCCGGGGGTACCAAAACAAATCAATATGTTTGATTGATAATCAGCCCGTAAATACCCGCAGACATCTTCACGGCGGCCGGAAGGGAGGGTTTCAATGGGACATTAGCAAAAAAAACAATTTTGTGTACAATAGGCTGCGACGCCGCTCCAACAAACAACACAGGATTCTTTGAGTGCCTTATCAAAACATCAATAATTTTGCCTTAGCTGTGTTTTCGGATCATGCCACAAATCAGATGAACCGTAGGGGAATCACGGATAAAGACGTCCGTGAGGTTCTTGCCGACCCCTTACGAATTGAGCTGTTGAGAGATGGCCGTGTCGTGGTTCAAGGCCTCGTCACGTCAGGGGTTCCCCACAGATCCGCTTTATTAAGAATATTTGTTGATGTTGATCATAATCCTCCAGTAATAGTGACAGCCTACAAAACTAGTAAACTGGAGAAATATGGAGTCCAACAATGAACGTGACATATGATTCCAAGACGGACACTCTTACGGTAGTCTTCAAACATGGAACTGTTGCGGAGAGTGATGAAGGTAAAAATGGAGTCATCCTTGATTACGATGAGGAGGGTGACCTTGTCGGCCTGGAAATCCTTGACGCTTCCAAGAAGGTGCCGGATTATGCCACATTACAGTTCAAGGTGGCCTGACTAACGCCCGCGACGTAGACAAGACGAACGCCCGCTCGAAATGACGATTGCCCCGCCATCACCCACGGCGCTGAGACTGTCTCAAAACTCGAGATAGATTGAAATCGTGGCACTCTGCAAGCTTCATGCCGTGACAACCTATTGAAATAACTAATGACGCCTTTCTGTGTTCAGCTATTTTGAGATATTCATAGCACGAAATTAGCGGTGAA
>JAZDKD010000347.1:0-2124 GCA_043803345.1 Pseudomonadota bacterium | reverse complement strand
CTGTTTGGCCCTTTTTATATCAAGTTTGTCACGAGTGCCCTTTGACCACGGAAGTTCTACCATCCAATCCAGATAGGTTCTAATGATCGACGCTTCGGCCGCGTCCGGATGCATCTGTCCCAGACGACTAAGCTGCTTTTCAGCCTCTTTCTGGACATCGGTGGGTATTTTAGCTTTAACTATTTTTGCCCTGAACTCCTCAATTTCTTTGGTTTTTTCATCTATTTCACCTAATTCACTTTGAATCGCTTTGAGCTGTTCCCTCAGGAAATACTCCCGATGAGTCTTTCCCATTTCTTCTTTAGCTTGAGTTTGAATCTTTGCCTGCATTGCAGACAACTCCAGTTCCTTGGACAAAAGTTCGTTCACTTTTTTCAAACGAGGAACAGGTTCAATGATTTCAAGAATCTGCTGAGACTCTTCCACTCTTAGTTTTAAATTGGAAGCCACTAGGTCCGCTAGTCTACCAGGTTCTTCTATGGAGTCTAGAATGGCTACGGCGTCGGGAGACACTATTCCTCTTAACTGGAGGATCTTTTCAGAGTTTTCTTTGACTGTGCGCATCAGGGCTTCAATTTCCATGGTGATGGAGTCTACCGGTGGTTCCTGTATTTTATCGATCTGAACCATGAAATAGTTTGCGGATGAAAGGTAGGACACTATTCGTCCCTTGGCTACTCCCTGCACCAGTATCTTGATTCTGCCATCGGGTAGCTTCAGCATCTTGACGACCATTGCCACAGTGCCCAATGAAAAAATATCCGAAGGGTTAGGGTCTTCGTCTGACGAAGATTTCTGCGTGGCGAGAAAAATTAACCTATTGCCTGCAACCGCCTGTTCCACAGAGCGAATTGATTTCTCTCTTCCAACCATTAGCGGTAAAATCATGTATGAATATATAACAACATCCCGTACGGGGAGCAGTGGCATAATGTCAGGAATGTCATCAAAATTTATTGGTTGCGCTTTATTTTGAGCGTCATCTTCAAAATCTTCTCGTTTTTCGATATCGTCTGTCATTATTTTAATCCTTTGGACAACCAAAATAGGGTTATCAGGGCTTCTGTAATACTAAATCTTTGTTCAATCGAAGCTTGTAAGGTCTTTTCTTGCGCAAATAGTCACATACTATAGTTATAGTTACCCGTGGCCCCTGTCAAGCGGTAACCGGACAAACTTTAATATTTGATTGTTGGGGAACAGGGAGAACTATATTCGAAAAGCAGTACACGCTATCCGAGGCGTGTATACTTGAGTGGCTGATAAATATTTGAGAAAGCGGTTACCTTGAGATTATCAGAACTGATCAAGATCGGAACCAGCATAATCCCACGCGGAACCTCGAAGTTGTTTAGCAACGGCTGGAGTTGGTCCACTTCCAACTTTAAAAATTTCCTGAATGCCCTCTCCGGAGGCCATTCCAGTTTTGGGGTCGACACGCCTAAATTCAACATTTGAAGGTGGTGCAAATTCTTTCACAGGTATGTCTTTCAAAGCCTGTTTCATAAAATATCCCCATATTGGCGCAGCGGCCCTACCTCCAGTTTCTCCTTCTCCAATAGTAACTTCGTCATCAAATCCCACCCAGACTCCGCAGGTGTATTCAGGAGTAAATCCTACAAACCAGGCGTCTATGTTCTCGTTTGTAGTGCCGGTTTTGCCTGCTATGTCAGTTCTGCCCACTATTTTTTTCAGGTTTGTCGCTGTGCCCTCCAGAACAACCCCTTGCATCAATGACGTCATAATGTACGCGGTTGAAGGATCTATTCGGCGTTGGGCCTGACCTGAAATTTTTTCGAGCCGGTCCGTTTCGAGTGACACCCTATGAACAGGGATTTCATTTTCCTTTACAGGGTCGTCAAGGAATACTGCCGGAAGATTCTCTTCCAGAACTTTTCCGTAACGGTTAACTATCTTTTTGACATAAATATGGGGAGCTAGATAACCTCTATTCGGAAATACCGAATAGGCCAACACCTGTTCTTCTAGAGAAACGCCCGTTGATCCAAGAGCCATTGTGAGATTCTCTGTTGGTGTCGACGTGTATCCAAGTCTTCTGGCGTAATTTCTGGTATAATCTATTCCTATTTGCTGCAGGATTTTTATTGTTGGGATGTTTCTAGA
>JAZDKD010000346.1:0-3223 GCA_043803345.1 Pseudomonadota bacterium | reverse complement strand
CACCTTTGGCAACCCGATGCGCTGGTATCTTGAGATTCTCCGTTTTATTGTCATGAAAGATGTCGGAATCTCCTCCCTCTGGCCGGCGATTCTCGCCCAAACAGGTCTGACTCTCACCTTCCTCACCATCGCTGTGGGACGGTTTAAGAAGACTTTATCATAGAGCCTCAGGAATAAACTCAACAATGCCATTTACCCAATTAGGTAAACATGTTCATGGAGAAGCTTGAATTGAAGTTTGCATTATGCTGTTAGGTGTTCAAGGTAACTCCAAATTTGGGAGCACGGTGTAAAGCTTAACATTTTGAATTTCCAGGGAAACAAGACCTTCATGGTGGCTACCTTAACCGCACATCCTGAAGTCGAGTTCACTTCTGTCAAAAGAGTCTTTCAGAGTCTAAAAAGGTATGGTTTGGTGTCCACATTTTCCAACCGTTTTCAACATCAATCTGGTGGATCGTATACATGCGGAGTCGCAGTCGATGGAGTGGTGTTTGCGGGTCGGACCTAGCTCGCCGACCCGTAAACCATTGCAAAGAGACTGTCTCGGTTTATTTCTTTTTAGAGGCCTTTGGATCTTCTTTGTATCCTAAAGCTTTCCAGTCGAGCCGCCCCTTGTCACCATGACAATCGCCACATTTTAAGGCGTTGTCCTTGGGTGCCACCATGTGATGTACCGGCCATATCATGGAGGTTTCAACAAAGCCGTATTTACCACTATAGGGCTGATTGGCAGCTTTCATACCTGCAGTAATTGCTGCATTCCAGTCATATTTCTGCCAATAGGCATCGCTCCCCGGAGGGCCAAAGACATTCACAAAGGCTATGGTGTTGTTTTCGCTGTCGTAAGCTTGTTTTCCCCTCATTATTTTAAAAGGGAATATCCTCGCTGTCGGGTCATTACGGTTACCTTTGGCCGCGGTAAGGTGCACAACCTTGGTGGGATCGATTTTGTCACCGGCGACATAACGATCAATGGAACCGTTAAACCATAAATAGGTGGGAACGACATCTTTCTCCCATTTGAAATCGCCCTTCATTCTATCATACAGGGGTTTTCCGTACTGATCCTTGGTCACGGGATCATCTTTGCCCGCAGTCGACCAGTCCCACCACGTTTTCGTCGGGAGGGCCTTGGCAAAGGTTGGAATATGACAACTCTGGCAGGCTACTTTCTCGGTGTGCTTGTTCATGAGGGCGTTTTTATGCACTTTCCCTGTGTGACAGCCGGAACAGTCAAGATGCATGGGCTCTGAGTGGCTGATGGTAACCGAACTCCCCTCGCCTTTTAGAAAATGATTCTTAGCCTGGTGGCAATCCTGGCAGGTCATTTTTTTCTCACCACCCATATGAATATCAATGTCGGGGGTAGGATTGGTCATGGATGAATCCAGATCACCATGCTTGACATGGTCACCACCTCCACCATAAAAGTGACACGTGCCGCAGGTCGCACGTGAGGTGGGCCCTACAGACTGAGCCACTTTGACCAAATCGACTGCTGGCCAGGGCTTACCTTTGGGTAGCTCCTTGTTTTCACCCTCATAAACCGGATGGCCTGCACCAGTTGGAAATTTCTTGTATGTACCTGTAGTATCGTGGCAAACCAGACAATCGACATTCTCAGCTTTAGTAAAATCAAAGCTGGCATCTTTGAATCCATATCCGGCATGGCAGCTGGTACAGCGAGGCCAGTTCGAAGGCAAGCCTATACAGAAATTATTAAGGGCATTGATCTTGCCCATTTCCAGTTTTTCACCGTTTTTTGCAAACTGACTTTTAGACCAGGTCCAGTGCACAGTCTTCATGAAATCATGACTCTCCTGCTCATGGCACTCAAGACACTTTTTAGTAACTTCAGGACCGGTTTTAAAGGGGCCGTTTCCTACCAGGTCCACATGGTTGGCAAACGCAACTGAAACCAATGTTCCTGAAAAAAATAATGCAACCGCAAGAATCATTTTTTGTATTTTCATGCCGAACGGTCCTCCTGTCTTGAATTTGGAAAGAGGTGATAAGTAGCTGCTTTTTACGGTAGCCCTAAAAAATCGGCTTTCTGACCGGAATCGCTCCAATTTCGACTTGCAGCGTAGCTGTTTCACTCCAATCTTGCAACATTTTTTCGCCAAACCTCCAACCTTCTGCCAAACCCTCCGACTGTCTCTTCCGCCACGTATTCACACTGGCAATGTAAACCAAGTGCTCGGCACGGTTACTTGACATAATTCCTGACAGGGTAGAATCGGTGAACCACAGAGAATTGTACAGAAATGGAGCAACTGGAAGGTGTAGCTTACCAAAGAGCATCTCAACCTGGTGGAAGTCCAGATAGGTTAAAGGGATCTACTGTTATGTTACGAGTTAACCTAACTTATTTAAATTACAAAATATATTTGGCGAATCATTATTAGTCGCATTTCTTCTTTTATTTCAAGTTGTTTTGCTGTTTTCAATAGTGATTTTCCCTTGTTATGCAACATAACTTGTTGGGGTTTTTCCTACTTGTTCTTCCAGTCGATCAATTCATCTATCTTGTCATTTTGATTGGTCAGTGACTTTTCCAGATATTTTCGACAGAGCCGGTATATTCGATATCCCTCATCAAATTCATCGCCACCCCCTTAGTTGCAGTGTCCGCCGCCTATGCCGTGGGCCTTGGCGATATGCACAACGGTCTTCCTTTAAAGGTCGTATTTATTGCCTCTTCCATGCCGGTGGCCTTTACCGCATTGGTTTGCTGCTTCGATCTACGATCTGGATCTTGATCTGGCCAATGCATGTTGGCTCATTACAACGGCCTGTCTGGTTGTCGTCCTCCCCTGGCTCACCTTTCTTCTGTCTTTGTCATGATTTCTCTGTAACAAAAACACGCGATTCCTACGTGTTGTTTTCAGTCTCGGCAAATTGCCGACGGATCTCCTCCAGCCGACTGCGGTTTTTGCCCAGGTCCGAATGCCCGAGGCGAGAAGCGGAACGAACATGGATGAGACTCTGCTTGCCATCCAGGAGGAATTCCCCGTCATCGACGAAGAGGAGGGTGTGAAACTCAACCCGCAGATACCCCGGACGCTCTTCCACAATGGTGGCGTCTTTCCGGTGGTCAAGAGTTTGTTTCAGTCGGGCAAAGGCAGAGTCAGGCGCGTCACTAAAGACCAGAGCTATTATGCGATGTGCCTCATCCGCCGCTTGACTTGACACACAATTGGGCGAACCGGGACACTCC
>JAZDKD010000345.1:0-2554 GCA_043803345.1 Pseudomonadota bacterium | reverse complement strand
TCAGCCTCTCGTAGAACCTGAAATGATTACCCAGGTAATCGAGCCGCTTAGAGTCGATCCATCCATACCCATGAGCACTTTAATATACAAAATTGTGAGAGAGGAGGAGATCCATCACCCAAATGCGGTAAAGACGGTATTTGATAGAGATGGATTTGCCCTGTATTTTTCTAGATCCACCATTCCCTTTTGTCGAAACGCCAATGAGCCGCAAGCGTATTACAAGCATCATGGCATTTACGCATTCCGGCAGAACTTCCTTCAGATTTTCAACAAACTACCAATCGGAAAATGGGAACGCGCTGAGGGACTGGAACAACTCAGAGCATTGGAAAATGGTTTCAGGGTCCGGGTGGTGGTCACGGACAAAGACTCAATAGAAGTCGATACGACGGAAGATCTAGTAAGAGTCAGGAGCGAATACCGACTTTCCAACGTAATTTGACCGCATCCAACAATTATGGACAACGCATATAGACTTTTTCACACAGTGATGCGATATTAATTTGAAATTGAGAGATCATTCCTTTATATGATTTTCAGCGAATGATGTTGGATATAAAGAGAGACAGGAGAGACAAACTAAGTGAGCCGAGATGACAACGTAAAAGTAGAAGGAACTGTGGTCAAGGTGCATTCAGGAGGCATGTATCAGGTGGAAACTGATGACGGCACAAGCATCCGAACCAAACTATCCGGAAGGATGTCCCGTTTCAGAATAAAGGTTCTCCTGGGAGATCGTGTTACCGTGGCCTTGTCTCCATACGACCTTAGTCACGGGCTCATCGTTTATCGCGGAAAGTGAATTTGGGCTTTTGGCGGCTTCATGGACAACCTTAAAATCTAGCTGGTTCATCATTTTTATTTGGCGCAGTGTGATTTATCCCGTTTTCCCACCTAGGAAAAGTCCATAATATCTTTAGCTTGAGCATTCCACTAACGTGTTAAGTAACCTTTGTAACAGTTACTCGATTGCCTTTAAACTCTAGAGAAGCTTTTATCTCGGGTGTTTCCTCAAAATTAAAATAGGTGGTAACTTCAGGAGGATTATTCATGCCCATCCTGTTTATCTTGGTAATGAGAGCGCATGGTGACTGAAGTTCATTCCTGTATTTAGAGCCAAAGGAACATCGCGATAAGCAAGGAGTTTGTGATGACGGACGACCTGAAAACAAAAACATCCAAGACAGCTGGTCTTTATTTTGAAAACTATGGCGGCGAACGACCATTTGATCTCTGGAGATCCTTTGACAAGACTATGGCCAGGGATCTTTCCATGTTCATCACTGGCCAAATGTACTCAAGGGAGAAGATTCCTCACAAAGTTAGACAATTGGTCACTGTAGCCGCATTGACGGTCCTGGAAAGAAACGAGGAACTTAAACTTCATATTAACGCAGCGCTCAACGTAGGTTGCAAACCACTTGAGATTTCTGAAGTAATCTTTCAGTGTTCAATCTACGGAGGAATGCCCGTTATGAACCAGGCACTGATGGTGTTGAGGGAAACACTCATGGAAAGAGGACTTTGGCCTATAAACCCAGAATCGGAATAAATCACACCCCCTAATTATGCTCATGTAGGCATGCCAAGAGGAATAACTCTTGGTGTGTTTATTTTGGTTCCAGCTCTCCTTACATATCGTTGTGTGTCCTAAAAACGGGACCATGTTGCTTTCGGTTATCAAAAATCAAGCTCATTTACTTAGAGATTACATTAGGGTATATTCTAACGTTAAAAGGTTCATATATCAATGATATATGTTTTTAGCTTATGGTAATAACTTATTATTCGGAATGTATACGGAATAGCGCCTATTGATGAGTGTTCAGAAAGTTACAAAAAGGGCAATTTTCATTGCCGGCATTTTTATCGGACTTACGGTTCTAATCTCCGCGTGCGCTACAGTGCCTCACACAGGAAGAAAACAGTTAAATTTCTTGCCTGACAAGGATTTGGAGTCTTTAGGGGCCAGAGCGTACTCCGAATTAATCAAAAGAGAACCTGAGTCCACAGACCCAAAGGTTAACGAGTTGGTTCAGACGGTCGCTAGCAGGATAAGTAAAGCGGCTGAGAGTCTTGATAGTCCTGGTTTCGACTGGAAAGTTCACGTGGCCGAAAAAGACGTCCCAAACGCATTTTGTCTTCCTGGCGGCAAAATAGTTGTTTACACCGGAATCCTCCCCTATGTGAAAAATGAGGCTGGATTAGCCGCCATAATAGGGCATGAAATAGCCCACGCAGTCGCAAGGCACGGAGGCGAAAGACTGAGTCAGCAACTAGCTATCCAGGGTGCTAGCACCATAGGGTCTGAACTCTTTAAAGACAAGGAAGGCAAATTGGACAACAAAACCAAGGCAACGATCGGCGCATTGGGATTAGGAGCTACAGTTGGAGTGGTATTGCCGTACAGCCGAACTCACGAACTCGAGGCTGACAGAATAGGGCAGTTATATATGGCAAAAGCGGGCTACGATCCTCAGGAATCCATAAATTTGTGGAATAGAATGGGACAGATCAATAAACCCCCAATACCGGTTTGGCTCTCAACTCA
>JAZDKD010000344.1:0-2507 GCA_043803345.1 Pseudomonadota bacterium | reverse complement strand
ATAATCGTCAAGAAGGGTCGCTGGAATTCTATAAAGGAATTGATCTCGGATGCGAAGAAAAATCCGGGCAAGCTTACGTACTCGACTCAAGGTGTCAACAGCAATGCCGATTTTATGGTGAGGCTTCTCGAAGAGCAGGCTGGTATTAATCTAAAGATGGTCCCATTTCCCGGGAACGCAGAGACAATTACCGCCCTTTTGGGAGGGCATATAGATTTGGCTGTCGTTGGGGGGACAGGCGGCCTTTATCAGGCGGGACGTATAGACGTCCTGGCGTCTGGCCAAAAGGAAAGACTCCAAGAATATCCCAACGCGCCAACTCTGGCTGAATTGGGTTACCCGATATTTCTTAACGCCAACTATTTTTTATGTGCCCCCAAGGGAACACCTAAAGAGGTTTTAAACAAACTATATGACGCACACCAGAAGGCTTTTACAAAATATGGCCCCGAGTTAACGGCTATGTTTACAAAATTCGAAATGTATACAGACTTTATAAGCCCCGAGGAAGTTGATAAGTATAATAAAACGAAAAGGGATGAGATACGAACGACTGTAAAGAAAATGGGCATTCTTGTGCCGAATCGGTAAATTCTAATATTGGATTCTCCGGCTTTGCCGGGGGATCCAATACCGAGTTTCATAATTCCGAGAATATCAGAAAGCCTCCGGGCTCTGAATCGCGTAAAGTTTAAACGAAAAAGGGCGATTGGTGAAGAATGCACAAGGTTGTGCGGATTTTAGATTATCTAAAAACGCTGCCGTTCAAATTCAATCTTTCTAACCCCCCGCCAATGAACATTGTTTTATGATAACAGCATTCATTCTTACGGCTTTATAATTCACCCGCTTATAAAAGAATGTCCAAAGCGGGCGGATTCCAGCGGTAACGTGTACGCGAAGGGGCTGGATCAGTATAGTAGATTCTTTATAATGCACAAGTGGTTACGCTATGTTGTTCTGAATAGGTTATGGTAATCAGCAAAAAGGTCGGATTATGGAGGTAATGTTATGAAGCTCGAAGGGAAAGTAGTTCTAATAACCGGTGCTGCTACGGGAATTGGAAGGGCAGCAGCCAAATTATTTGCACAGGAGGGGGCAAAGGTTGTAATCGCCGATATTAAAGACCAAGAAGCAAATGAAACCGTCACAATGATCAAAAAGGCCGGTAGAGATGCTTGTTCGATTCATGTAGAATTGACCAAGGTCGCTGAGATAGAGAAGATGGTGAAAATGACAGTCAATAAGTATGGCAAACTGGACATATTCTTCCACAATGCCGGTATAGCAGGTCCGGGGTACATAGAATCGACTACGGAAGAAGCTTATGATCTTACCATGTCGATCAATATGAAAGCGGGATTCTTTGGCGCCAAATATGCTGCCCCTGAGATAAAGAAGGCCGGGGGGGGGTCAATACTTTTTACCAGTTCAGGGCAGGGCTTACGCCCTTCTTCCCAATCTCCAGCATATTCCGTGTCTAAAGCCGGTGTTATTATGTTGACCAGGGTGTTGGCTGTTGCTCTCGCACAGGACAATATTAGAGTCAATGCAATATGTCCCGGACTGGTTACAACCACACCATTCTGGTCCAGTTATACTTCACGAAATCCCAGCGTTGACCCGGATGATTTCACGAAATCTTCCATTGATTTCCGCTTGATCAAACGTTCCGGTACCGCTGAAGAAATGGCTTCAGTAGCACTATTCTTGTTGTCTCCAGAAGCCTCATATATCACGGGTATAGCATTGCCGATTGATGGCGGACGATCGGCTATGTGATTCCCCTATGTCGAAAATATTTCCTTGACGAGAAAGAAATGATAACGTATCTATATTCTAAAGAAATCAATTAAATCCGTTCTTTGAATAACGTCCTTGACCACATTTGGGCCAAAATCCCTTCACTATTCAGGAGGTGAACCATGTTTGAATCGGCAGAACTGGGACACAAAATCGACAAGGAGACGTATGATCGCGAAGTCCCTAAGTTGCGCGAGGATCTCCTCAACGCCCAGTACGACCTTTCGCAACAGAAGCGTTTTCCCGTGATCATTGTGGTCGGTGGGGTGGATGGGGCCGGTAAGAGCGAGACAGTCAACCTGCTCAACGAGTGGATGGACCCCCGCCATATCCAAACGCACGCATTTCCCGAGCCATCGGACGAGGAGCGCGAGCGTCCCTACATGTGGCGTTTCTGGAGGGCGCTGCCGCCCCGAGGCAAGATCGGCATTCTGTTTGGGGCCTGGCATTCTGCGCCGATTGTCGAGCGGGTCATGGGCAAGTCAAAATCCTCGAAACTTGACCAGTCGATTGAGGAGATTATCCGCTTTGAGAAGATGCTGACTGACGAGGGAGAGCTGATCCTCAAGTTCTGGTTTCATCTCTCCAAGGAGCAGCAGAAGAAACGCTTGAAGGCGCTTGAGAAGGATCCCAAGACGCGATGGCGGATCACCGAGACGGACTGGGAACGGTTCAAAAACTATGACAGGTTCCGGAAAGTATCC
>JAZDKD010000343.1:0-2000 GCA_043803345.1 Pseudomonadota bacterium | reverse complement strand
GAAGAAGATTTCCCGGTACCTCCCATTCCATAGAATCCTTGTTCCACAACAAGCCGAGAGCTTCGCAGATTGATTTTGTCAAATAGGGGGAAGTGTCGGGCCGAAGCATTTTAGCAACCGGTTTCACACTTTGTTCGTTGCCAATGATTCCTATGGCTCGAATCAGTTGGGCCTGCGTGTTTACCTGATGTTGCATAGAGAGATTTTGACTGAGAATCTTCAACGGAAGATCCCCACCCATTAGCCCCAGCGAAAGAGCGGAGTATTCTCTGAGGAGATCGTTCTTTCGATTCATCAACAGCTTTGCAATTTCATCCAGAGCGGAGGGATCTCCTATTCGGCCGAGAGCAATGAGCGCGGCTTTTCTGATTTCCATTGAAGAGCTAGACAGGCTCCGGAGGAGGAAATCGCTCTTGGCGATTCGCCTGTTCTCGTAAAACAAAATTTTTGCCAGGCTGTCGTCTGTTGCGACAACCGGTTGCTTGCTGGCTCGTTTCTGTCTGGAAAAAGAAAGGGATGGAGCCGTGCAACAAAGTAAGCACAGACCGACGATGACGATCTTAGCAAAGTCGCTCCATTGGTTATGTTTCACCCGCATCTTATTAGTTTTACTAGAGAGCGGCTTACTCTGACCAACAGAAAGTAGAGAAATATTAATTCTGGGTGCGGTGCGGCATACCTTATCGTCGTAAAAAGCGGCTGAAAAAAACTTGACGAGGAGTTCGTACTTTCTTAGTTAATGGACCGACAAAGCTTTTTGTCGTGTTTAAAGAACTGGCTTCACAGCCAGGGAGCACTTCTTGTCCCCGGTGGTCGATTTTCTCGACTAAAGAGGACCACCGAGTTTTTCGGCTCCGATGCCCGAACTTTTGTTTCGGGTTTCAACTCCTAAACTCTTAGGGGCGGGTTTACCGGCGCGTTGGGCGTTGAATTTTCCGACCCGGGCCAAAAAGATAGGGGTGTTACATGAAATCCTTTACATTGAAGCTCGTATTGTTTCTTGTGGTATGCACTGTGGGAGCCTCCGTTTTTGCAAGCGGTTTTCGTTGCATCAGTGACAGCGGTTACAAGCTGAAAATTTATAACCATGTGAATGCAGAAGATGGTACTCGAATCCCAGGCGTTCTGGTTCTCAGTGATTCACGGGGAACCCTTTTCACTGCCAAAGGCTCTGAAATCTCCAAACGGAATCTTTCGGATGTTGTGCAGTATACGGTGCATGTAGAGGACACGGATCTTCAGGCGGATTATGTGATTGCGCAGATTCGTTTCAAGGAAGGTCGCGAAACGTTGCGAGAGGGTGAGAAGGTTATTGGAAGCCTGATTTTCTCGGGGAACGGAGAGCGGGAATACAGCGCAATGATCTGTTCACGTTATTTGAAGAATGGGACTTTCTAGAAGGTGCCCGGCTGCTTTCTTCTGGGTGCGCGCCGTCTTTTTCACACCGTGACTTGATCCTGACATAAAAAGAGGTGGGCACCTGGAAAAGCGGATACTTCAGCAGCCCCCGTATTGGATGGGCGGCCTTGGATTTCGCTCTTAACATTGTCTAGCGGATCAGCTAGGGTGCTCTTGAACTACCCAGCGAAGGCAGTTCACGCTAAATCATGAAAAGAGCAGAGAACTTCCAATATTTAGAGTTACTTAATAGCCAGCAGCGAGAGGCCGTGGAATGGGGTAACGGGCCGATTCTGATTCTGGCCGGCGCGGGATCTGGCAAAACCCGGGTGCTCACCTATCGGATTGCTCATCTCATTTTCGGACATGGGGTAAGTCCGTTTCAAATATTTGCAGTGACTTTTACCAATAAGGCGGCCGCTGAAATGCGCCACCGGGTCTTTCAATTACTGGAGAGATACGGTTCCATTTCACTCAACGAGAATGATATCTGGGTCAGCACCTTTCATTCCGCCTGCGTTCGTATCCTTAGGCAGCACAGCACGCGACTGGGATACAACAGTCAGTTTACTATTTATGATGATGTGGATCAGCGCTCGGTT
>JAZDKD010000342.1:0-7205 GCA_043803345.1 Pseudomonadota bacterium | reverse complement strand
CTGAAGATCAAAGTCAAAGAAGGGATTCCGTTCAGTGACAAGGCCCAGTCCGAGCTTCTTGAAATGTTTAGCGTGACAGTGGATCTTTTGAGAAACGTTGGGGATTCGCTGCTTACGTGTAATCTTGTTATTCTAGATCACATTAAAGGCCAAAGCAACAAACTGGCCGAGCTGGCTGAAGAAAACCGTATGAACCATTGGGAACGAATGGAAAGGGGTTTTTGCTCCCCAGACGCATCGGCGGTTTACCTGAAGATTTTGGATTCCTTTAAAGGTATCGCTGAATACTCTGTGAAAATATCCAATTCCCTGTGTTCGCTGGAGGATGTTTCCAAATAAGCTTATCAAGCTTGGGTACTTACTGAAACGCCGTATCGAACCATGCGATACGGCGTTTTTTTTTGTGAGCTTGAGAAGATTTAAAGAGAAAAGGGAACCCGTTAGTAGGATTCCCATTTTTGTCAGAAGCCATCTTTCTGACAGCTAGAATGTAAAGAAGACCTTTTGCAGGACCTTCGGGGTGTAGCCAACCACATCGAGGTACAGGGTAATGCCGCCGTTGAAGAAAGGCCACCCGGCGCCTAAAATCATGGCTGTGTCTATGTCTTTAGGATCTGAGACTACCTTTTCGTTGAGTATCCTATCGATCTCCATTGTCAGGCTGGTTAAGATCCTGTCGACTATTTCTTCCTTGACGAATTGTTTGTCACCGCGATTTTGGAAGATTTCTGCGACCTTTGGATTCAGAGACTTACCAGGCCCCATCCCATTGTAAATTGCGCTAATCTTGGCATCCACCATCTTTTTCAGGTTGTCATTGATCGGGAAACGATCCGGCCAAGTCTTGTTACAGGTTTCGAGAACGTGGAATGCCACGGCGGTGCCAACAAATGCAAGTAGGTCAAAAGGCGCCATCGGTAATCCAAGGGAAAGCACCGCGTCGTCGACTTGCATGAAGTCGGCCCCCTCGTCCACCATTTCAAAACAATCACTCAGAAGCTTTGTCAGAAGCCTGTTTACCAAAAATGCTGGTGAGTCTTTCACCAGGATAGCATTTTTCTTCAGTTTTTTGGCGCAGTCAAAAGCGGTCGCCAAGGTCTGATCATCGGTTTTGTCGCCCTTGATTATTTCAAGCAGAGGAAGGACCGCAACAGGATTAAAGAAATGGAAGCCCACTACTCTTTCCGGGTTTTTCAGCTTGGAAGCCATTTCTGTAACCGACAGGCTAGAAGTGTTCGTAGCTAGCACGCAATTCGCGGAGACTACTTCTTCCGCTTGAGCGAAAACTTGCTGTTTCACTGACATTTCCTCAAAAACAGCTTCAATTACGAAATCGCAATCCGCAAAATCATTCCAGTCCAGCGTTCCTATGAGGATGTGATACAGGTGATCGGCTTTGGCCTGCGTGAGCCTCCCCTTACTTGTCAGAGCGCTGAGTTCCCCTTTTACGTATCCCAACCCCTTGTCAAGGAATTCCTGTTTAATGTCTTTCATAACAACGGGGACACCATATCTGCGTAGGAATAGCATGGCCAACTGGGACGCCATAAGCCCTGCGCCAATAATGCCGATTTTCTTGATGGGACGACCCTTAACATCTTTTGGCCTTCCAACCGGTTTCTTAGCGCGACGCTGCACCAGATCAAAGCTATATACCCCCGCTTTGCACTGTCGGCTCTTTATGAGATCGCCAAGAGCTCGATCTTCACCTGCGAAACAATCTTCGATAGAGTGACTAAGATCACAGGCATACTCAATTTGCTCAAGGGCTCGATATGGGGCTGGAGCCGCCCCGTGGACCCTCATATCCAGGAAGCTTCTCGCCGAGTCGAGACTGGATTTGAGCTTTGACATATCAGGCGGCTTTCTCTCGATCTTAACCTTGCCGTCAATGATGTCTTCCAATAAGGCAAGAGACTCATCAAAAAACTCAACTGACTCAAACAACCTGTCCGCAAGACCAATCTGGAAAGCTTTGGTTCCATCAAGCATCCGGTTCTGGTTGATAGGATTGTAGATTATAATCTCAAGGGCCTTTTCCGGACCTATGAGCCTGGGAGTCAGTGAAGAACCGCCCCAGCCTGGAATCAATCCAAGAAAACATTCTGGAAAGGCTATGGCCGGAACCGATTTGGAAACAGTCCTGTAGTCACAATATAAGGCTATTTCGAGCCCACCTCCGAGGGCGGCTCCATTAATAGCCGCCAAGGTAGTTATCTTCATGTCCATTATTCGCTTCATTGCTGCGTGACCAGCGGCCCCGATGCTACGTCCCTGTTCAAAGGTGTTTATGAAAGGGACCTGCATCAGATCGGCTCCAGCTGCGAAAATATAGTGTTTACCACAAAGCATCATTCCTTTTACATCTTTGTCGGCTTCTATCTTGCTTACCGCCTTATGCAAAGACGAAAGGGCTTGCTCGCCAAACGTGTTGGGCTTTTTGTAATCCTCACCATTGTCCATGGTGATAATCGCTATTTTGCCAACACGAGAATTATAATATGTCGTGTGGAATAAAGTGTGCGCTTCAGCCATAACGTTTCCTTTCTAAATGAAATGCGCTGGATTATTCAGAATTGTCCTTTTTTTCTTTTTTTTCCTTTTTGCCGTCTCTCTGGAGATTTTTCCAAATTACGGCTCCACCCTGGCCCAACCCTACACACATTGTGGTTAAGCCATATTTTACCTCCGGATGTTCCTTGAATCCATGCATCAGATGGAGAGCCAACCTAACGCCAGAAGAAGCTAACGGATGTCCGTATGCTATTGCGCCTCCATAAATGTTTAATCGTGGGTCAGTGGGAAAAGTGAGACCGAATTCTTCCATAAACGCCACAGCTTGAACAGCAAAGGCTTCATTCAACTCGATCAGACCAACGTCTTCTATAGTTAAGCCTGCTACCTTGAGAGCCTTGTGAGTGGCGGGAATAGGTCCAATCCCCATAATTTCCGGTTTAACTCCAGCGTAAGCGAAAGATTTTAACTCCATCTTGGGCTCTATTCCTAACTCCTCGGCTTTTTCCAGAGTCATAAGAAGAGCTCCAGCGGCGCCATCGTTTAACCCTGAAGAGTTACCAGCCGTAACTTTACCCATAACTCTAAAAGGGGTTTTAAGTTTGGCAAGGCCTTCCAACGTAGTTTCGGGACGGGGTTGTTCATCCCTATCAGCTACAGCCCATCCGCCCTTGGTATAAACCGTCATAGGAACAATCATTTCCCTGACCTTGCCGGACTTGATAGCATTGTCGGCATTTTGTTGACATAACATTGAGTAATCATCAGCCATTTCTTTGGTAATGTGAGGAAACATGTCATGTAGATTTTCTGCCGTGGCCCCCATCGACAAAGCGCTCTGGTCGACGAGCTTGTCTGTCACGAATCGTGGGTTAGGATCAGCGGTGGACCCCATTGGGTGATGCCCCATATGTTCAACACCGCCGGCTATGGCCACATCGCAAGCGCCCAGGGCTATTTCGGAAGCGGCGGAGGTGAGAGCGCTCATTCCACCAGCGCACATGCGGTCGATTGAATACCCGGCCACAGTAACAGGTAATCCAGCAAGTATCGCTGACGTTCGGCCTAGAGTAAGCCCCTGATCACCTTCTTGACAAAAAACCCCCCATGCGTTTTCTTCGATCATTTCCGGCTTTACTTTCGGGTTTCTTCTCATCAACTCTCTAATGACCTTCACCACCATATCATCCGCTCGAGTGTTCCAAAAAACACCCTTTTCACCCGCTCGACCGAATGCTGTCCTGATAGCGTCAATTAAGACTACTTTTCTAGCTTTCATATTAATGACTCCATAGAAGATTAGACTAACGCAAAAGATTCTTCGGGAAGATCTATAGCGGAACGTTCTCCGCTCATGATTGCCCTTGCCTTGCCAGAGGCCAAAGAAAGTATGGTGTTTGCAAAGAATTCGGCGGAAGCCACTTTACCTCGATAAAAGGCTGCGCTCCTATTGGATTTCAGCAACTCGGCCTTCTTCTCCTCGGTGTCAGCCTTGGCATCCCCATATAGCTCTTCCAGTCGCCTGTCGGCCACTACGGCCTGCCACAACAACATGAACCCCACCGCAACATCGCCAAAAAGTTCAAGATAAGGGCTAGCGTAAAGGATTGGAGTCATGAAGTCTTCAGTAATACTCTTGAGACCGAAGTAGCGCGTGACCTCTATAAGATGATTTCTTGCGGTTTCGAATGGTTCGACTATATCTTTCAATCGGTAATTCTTTTTGGCGGATTTTATCAATGCCCCTGTTTCGGCAACTATGCTTTTAAACAGAAGGCCCTGTTTGTATCCTATTTTTCGACCAACTAGGTCGAGGGCCTGTATCCCGTTGGTTCCTTCGTAAATTGAAGCTATCTTACAATCCCTCATGAATTGTTCAACCGGGTATTCCCGGCAAAAACCGTATCCACCGTGAACCTGAATCGCCTGTTCCGTGACCCTGAACCCCATGTCAGAACCCCACGCCTTGCATATCGGTATGAGAATGTCCAGAAAGCCTTGGTACTTGGCTGATTCTTCGGGAGTTTTCGCTGCATGAATCCTGTCCTCACAATACGCTGCGTAATAAAGTAAGGCCCTTATACCTTCAGTAACGCTCTTCATCCACATCAGCATTCTCCGAACATCTGGGTGCTGAATGATAGGAACTTTAGGAGCGGTTGGGTCTTTCATTGTGGAGATCTCAGGGCCCTGAAATCTCTCTTTGGCATATTTGAGGGCATGCATGTAGGCTGTGCTGGCCTGGGCCAACCCCTGTACCCCGACTGAAAGCCGTGCCTCGTTCATCATGTTGAACATGATCTTCATGCCCTGATTTTCTTCTCCGAGAAGATAGCCAATACAATTATCCTTCTCTCCAAAATTCAGTGCGCATGTTGATGACCCATGAATCCCCATCTTCTTTTCAACGGCCATTGTTGACACGTCGTTGTCTACAAGATTTCCGGCATCGTCATAACGGAATTTTGGTACTATGAAGATACTGATTCCTTTGGTCCCCGCGGGGGCTCCCTCTATTCTTGCCAGCACCATATGAATGATGTTCTCGGTCAGATCGTGATCACCTGCGGATATAAAAATCTTACCACCGGAAATCGAATATGTCCCATCCGGTCTCTTGACCGCCTTTGTTCTCAACGCGCCAACGTCACTTCCCGCCTGAGGTTCAGTGAGACACATAGTGCCACACCACTCACCAGTGTACATTTTGTCCATATACATGCGTTGTTGTTCTTCCGAACCATAAAGCTGCACCAACCTGGCGGAACCGATGGTAAGGCCGGGATACATCATCAGGGATTGATTGGCTGATACGAACAACTCCATAGTAGCAATGTACATGACGCTGGGGAAACCCTGTCCGCCATGATCGGGTGATATGGGCAGCGCCGCCCACCCTCCCTCACAGTATTTCTGGTAGGCGGTATGAAACGAGGGAGGAACGGAAACATTTCCATTTTCCAATTTAACTCCCACCGTATCTCCTTCGACGTTAGTGGGAGCCAGTTCCTTCTCCGCAAGTTTTTGCGCGGCCTCCATGACCATGTCGAACATTTCTCGGGAAAATTCGGAATAAGTTTCAGCTTCGCAAAGTTCTTCGATGTTCAGTTGCTCGTAGAGCACAAATTTAGCGTCTCGCTCATCAACGAGAAGATTGGCCATCAGTTTTCTTCCTCCTTGTGTAACTTATCGAGGTAACAGATTTTTAGAAATCCGATTTTAGGTGTCCAGGAGAAACCCTTTAACTCCTGCAGGAATAATATCCAGTCTTGTCTTCAAGGCACGACTTCCACCAGACGAATCTGGCAAGTTTATAAATACGTTTACACCTTACAGTTTAATATCTCAAGAAAATTAATTCCTTACTGAATCAGTCAAGTTTAATAAATCTTTCACGGGATTGACTTCAAATTCAACAATTCCTAGCTTTTTAAGGGTAGCTTTAAATGTGGATATACATTATTTCCGGATTTTCTTGGGCCAGGCTGCTATATTGCAAGCCTTAAGGAGACAATTAATGTGGGAAGAAGAAAACAAAAGAGCTGTGGAAATGTTTCAGAGTGGAAAACTGGAAGAGGCCATGCAATTTGCCGAATCGGCGTTGAAGCTTGCTGAGGCGGAATTGGGTACCGAACACCCGGGAGTAGCGCGCTGTCTTAACAATCTTGCCGAGATGTATCGAGCGCAGGGAAAATTGAGAGACGCTTTACCTTTCTGGGAAAGGTCGCTTGCCATACGTCAAAAGGCTCTTGGTCAAAAACATCCTGAGGTGGCGCTGGCTTTCAACAACCTTGGCGGCGCGTATTTCGAGCTTGAGATGCACACCAAGGCTGAAACTGCTATGAGAAAGGCTTATCGCATTATAGAGGAATCTATAGGAGCCGAGACCCCTATCATGGCTACTTGTCTCAACAACTTGGCGTCTGTAAATAGGGTCATGGGACGTTTCCCCGCTGCAAAACCTTATTATGAAAAAGCTATTGCCGTCCAGGAAAAGTTGCATGGGCCTTCAAGCATTGAAGTGGGAGTTGCGCTAAATGACTTGGCTGGATTGTTTGAAAGTCTTGAGAGATATGCGGATTGCGAACCACTGTATCGTCGCGCTCTATCCATAGCCGAGGAGAACTACGGGCCATATCATCAGCATGTGGCTTCCTCTCTGAACAATCTCGCTTCAGCGCTGGTGGGGGTGGGGCAATATCAGGAGGCTGAATCTCTTCTATTAAGAGCGCATGAGATAACAGAAAAAAACTTTGGATCCGGCAGCCCTCTTACGACAGACAGTTTTGAAAATCTGGCCGAGTTCTATCGAGGAATCGACAGACCGATTGACGCTGACAGAATGAGACAGCGCGCAAGAAATAGTCGTTCTGGTTGATAGACTGGAGATGTTGTCCAGACAAAATAATGCCTGGTTAAGAAAATTACCTGTTCAATCATTAGAAGGCTTCAGCCTGAATTTCCAGGCGCAAAACTGGCCTTCCGGAACTTCATCCGGTGGGCACCATACGCATTCGGTGACGATGTTGGGGTTGATCCCACGCGCGAATTCAGTATATTCTGTAATGGATCATGCCTTTAGCTCCGCAAAAGTTACTGTAGAAGTTCTAAGGCATGCGGTAACAGTACGATTGAACAGTTGTGAATCCCACTTACGCCGGTTGAACCGATATGAAAACTCCGCCAGATAT
>JAZDKD010000341.1:0-6701 GCA_043803345.1 Pseudomonadota bacterium | reverse complement strand
GAAGAAAGAATGAGCGTCCTGATGCTCCGCGTCTCATCATAATTTCCCACATGATCAACGATGCAGGGAGGGACATTCTCCGGGCCTGCCTTGATGGGGTGCGGCATTTCACAAAAGATCCCCATGAAGTCTGGGTGGTGGATAACAATTCCCCGAGGGAGAATCTCAATTGGTTGTTTGAGAGAGATGATATGAACCTCGCTCTGAATCGGGTGGAACCCTTTCCTCCGGATGTCCTCGAATCAGGATTTCCAAGTATGGATGACCAGAAACAATGGGGAAGCTATGCCAACGCAATTGGACTGGAAATTGGTATCAGGCTTATTGACCAGTCGTGCCGATATGTAATGACAATGCACATGGACACCTTTCCCTGCGATAGGAACTGGTTGTCTTTCCTGAGTTCAAAGATCGATGGTCGGGTTAAAGCTGCAGGCGTTCGCTTGGACAGGGCAAGGGACCCTGAAGGGGTGCTTCATGTTCTGGGGTACATGGTAGATTACCAGATGTTCAGGAAAATGAAGCTGGATTTTTTCCCAGAGCTTCCCAAAATGGACGTTGGGGACAAGGTTACAATCCTGCTCAGGGAAGCTGGCTATGAAGTGTTTTCATGCCGGAACACATTATGGGAGCCCGAACTCGACAATCAAATACCTATTATTTCGCCGCTAAAAGGGTTTAGAGTGGACCGGGCTTTCGATGAAGAAGGGAATATAATCTTCCTGCATTTAGGCCGAGGCGTACGAAAATCAACAGGGGATCATACCTCTGGGGTTTCACTCAACACTTGGCTGGATCTCATCTACAATTCCTTGATTGGAACAGCTTCGAACACAGTGGCTGTTCCAGGAATCTCACGAAACTAATTGTTTCCGTCAGGGTCTACCAAAGGATAATGAATAATCTGATAGGTAAAGATCAAGCTAGAGACATCTCGTATTCCTTGAGACGTTATTACGTCGACGAGTTTCATCTGAGGCAGGTTGCTAAGCTTGAACCAGGTTCTGTGGTTCTAGACCTGGGAGGCAATCGACTGGGGAAAAGAGGAACATTTGACCTGGATAGATTCGGACTCGTGGTAACTTACGCGAACCTGTCACTCGCGAAAAAGCCCGATGTGCAGTCTGACGCTACAGTGCTTCCTTTTCAGGAAAGCGTTTTTGATTGTGTAATTTGTTCCGAGCTGCTGGAGCATGTTCCGGACCCCGCGAGGGTGATCGCTGAAATCCGCCGTGTGCTCAAGAAGTCTGGAGAGGCGCTGATATGCGTTCCATTCAGTTTTCCGATACATGCGGATCCTAGCGACTATGGCCGGTACACCGGTTTCTACTGGAACGAGGTAATGGGTTCCCAGGGTTTTGGACAAATTCTGATCGAGAATCAGGGCGGGTTCTGGAGTGTATTAGTTGATATGATTCGGCACTACACTTACTCACGAACCAAAATGTGGGGAGCGGAAAGGGCCAAGACACTTGAGGTTATTGGTGGGCTCCTTGGTATACTGAAGCAAGGAGCTATCAATAGTGACGGGCGAAACAAAAAAGCCAGTCAAGAAAACTTGGTTGGATACACTACAGGATTTGGAGTCAGAGCTTGCAAGCTGTAAACAGGGCAAAGGTTTTCTTGACGGGAGGCGACGGTATCGGCTGGGCGCTGGACGAAGACCTCAGACTTACCTCTAATGCGATCAAAGGGGTCGTTGATCTCGTCGGTCTGGAACACTGTCAAATAATTCACACAGTCTGGTGGGAAGGGTTGAATCTAATCCCTCAAGAAAAATTGGCCGGGAAATGGATCGTCTGTCACGTTCCTGGGGAACCCTTTCGATATTTCTCGGTTCCCGCTCATCGCCATATTGTTCCTTTAGTTTCCACCTGGATCTCGCGTAGTTCTCAGGCCAGGAACCAGCTTGCCTCGGTTGGAATCAAAAGCGAGATGGTCCCATACGTTATAGATACGAATTTATTTCGACCCATAAAGCCAAGTGATCCCGCATTGGCAAAACTAAGAAATGACTACGCCATACCCGCAGATTCCTATCTTATAGGATCCTTTCAAAGAGACACGGAGGGCAACGATCTAAAGTCACCTAAAATGGTCAAGGGACCTGATATCTTTCTGGAAATTCTTACGATCCTCAGGAGAAGAGGACTGAACTTTCACGTTTTGCTGGCTGGGCCAAGGCGTCAATGGTTGATTGGACAGCTTCGGTCACGTCAGATCCCCTTTACTTACGTGGGACAAGAGACGCAAGCCGACGACATGAACCTGAACTCACTTTCTCGGGAAACCCTGAATATTTTGTACAACGTCTTAGATCTTTATGTTGTAAGCAGCAGATCAGAAGGAGGACCGCATTCAATTCTTGAGGCGGGGGCCTCAAAGTGTAAAACAATAAGTTCCAAAGTAGGACTTGCGCCGGATCTCCTGGAGCCGGCGAATATGTATACGGACCCTATTGAGGCGGCCGACATTATTGATAATGACATTAGAGAGAATTCCCTGTCCGAAACGGTGGATGGGATTTACGAGAGGACACTAGGAAATCATTCCACGGATTCGGTTGTTAGTAACTTTGTGGGGATCTACGCACGAATAGAAAAAGCTCTGGTTGACTCCAAAAATACAGCGGATCAATTTGTGTCAAAAGGGGTCGGCGATGTCTTTCCGAAAACGGAAGCAGGTAAATTGAAACCCAAATCAGATTTTACGGTGTGTCTTTGGCACAGTTTTTTCGAACCTCCTTACGGAGGCGGCAATCAGTTTATGCTAGCCCTTAAAAATGCCTTTTTGAAACTTGGCGTAAGTGTTCGTGAAAATGAACTCGACAAAAGAACAGACGCTTACATCCTGAATTCCATCCATTTTGACGTCGACAGGTTTCTTGAATTCGGAAAGAAAAACAGGTTGAATGTGGTTCACAGAATTGACGGGCCAATCCACCTTATTAGAGGTTATGACCGAGAGAAGGATGAACTCTGTTTTGAACTGAATCAAAAATTCGCCTCATCCACTGTTCTGCAATCTAGTTGGACGTATCAGCGAATTGTGGATATGGGATACAAGCCAATTAAACCGGTGATGATTAACAATGCGGTTGACGGCGAGATTTTTAATCCCAAAGGTCGAATAGATTTTAGCCGAAATCGGAAAATCAAGCTCATATCCACAAGTTGGTCTAACAATCCTAGAAAAGGCGGGCCAATTTATAAATGGATCGAAAATAATCTTGACTGGAGCAGATTCGAATACACTTTTGTCGGCAATGTTTCCGAGAATTTCAAGCAAATAAAACACATACCTCCTGTTAATTCAATGGAATTGGCAGGCTTACTGCGCAACCACGACATTTATATTACAGCCAGCAAGAATGATCCGTGCTCCAATGCGCTCATCGAAGCTCTGTCGTGCGGACTGCCAGCCATATATTATGATGACGGGGGACATCCCGAACTTGTCAGGGCTGGCGGGCTAGCCTTTAGAACCGAGGAAGAAATCCTGTTCCAACTGGATAGATTGGTTGATGAATACGAATCGTTCCGCAACCTGATATCAGTCGCAAAGTTGGAAGATGTCGCAGCCAATTACCTTTTTATTGCAAGAGAGATTGCTTCATGAATTTGCGCTTGGGTCTATTTTTCACCAGAGGGGTTTCTTTGAAAACCTGGGACATGGTTGGAAATCTGGATCGAGAGATTGCTCTTTACAAAAGAATCATGGATGACATGAATCATGTGACTTTCATTACCTATGGTGACGCTACCGATTTAGAGTATTCGGATAGGTTAGGTGGAATAAAGATATTGTGTAATGAACAGGGACTTACTCTTGAAGATTACGAATCAAATTTGGAACACATCCATGGCCAGGCTTTTGATTCTATAGACATAATAAAAACTAACCAGATGTACGGCGCTGAATTGGCTCTCGATATAGCCAGGAAATTTGAAAAAATCTTTATTGCTCGTTGCGGATACATGTGGTCTCAAAATTGTTTCTGGGACCATGGGGCTGATTCGCCGATCACCAAAGAGGCGCTAAGGGTTGAGGCAAAAGTATTTAGCAAGGCGGACCGAATCTTTGTGACCACAGAGGCTATGGCCAGGAATGTTTTGTCAAGGTTTCCAAAGTTTGAATGTAAGTTGGTCACTTTACCAAACTATGTCGATACTGATGTCTTTCGCCCTCTAAACCGCCCAAAGGAATTCAGAACGCTTGTTTTTGTGGGCAGAATAGCTCCGGAAAAGAATCTGGACGCTTTGCTCGAAGCGATAAGGCCACTGGATGTCCGGCTCTTGATAATAGGGGAGGGCAGACTACGTCCAGCCCTTCAGCAGAAATACTCTGACCTTGGGAAACGACTGATATGGGAAGGTGGGGTTCCGAATTCTATACTTCCTGAATATATCAATCGCGCTCAAGCATTTATTTTGCCATCGCTTTATGAGGGACATCCAAAATCTTTAATTGAAGCCATGGCCTGCGGTGTGCCCGTCATTGGGTGCCGTTCTCCCGGTATCAGAAGCATCATTGAAGATGGTCATAACGGATTTCTCTGCGATACCGACTCTGCAAGCATACGGACAACTGTTCTGAAAGTGCTGTCCGACGAGACACTGACTTCTAAAATCGGTGAGAGGGCAAGAGACTTTGTGGAAAAGCAATTCTCTCTCGATATTCTGTCTAACCTCGAAAAAGGTCTTTTGCAGGAGACATCTATAAATGCCGGATATCACTGAACTCGATGATTTGAGAATGAATTTGGCGCCAATGCCGGATGATGAACTCCGGAAGTTCATCATAGATATTGTGGCGACAAGAGTCAGAAAGGCCCAGCCCTCTGATGGGCTAAGGTTTCTTTTTGAACTGGACTTGCATCTGTATGCGCTTCAGGGTGAGTTGTCGGTATCGTATGATGGGGGTACCCACACCAAGCATCGGCACACAAAATACCACGACTTCTTTGTTAATCGAATAGCCAGTGGCGAAAGGGTTCTCGACGTGGGCTGCGGAATTGGATTTCTGGCTTTTGATATAGCTAATCGGTCAAAAGCCTTGGTGACCGGAGTGGACCTTGATTCCAACAATATTAGGATCGCAAATTCAAGGTTTAAGCATTCCGGGGCGTTCTTTATTGTGGCCGACATTCTGTCACTGGAACTGAAAGAACCATTTGATGTGGTCATATTGTCAAATGTTCTGGAACACCTACCCGACAGGCCGGATTTTCTAAAGAGATTAGTAGAAACCGTCAAGCCGGATCGCATACTTATCAGAGTTCCGGTCTTTGAACGCGACTGGCGCGTTCCCCTAAAGGATGAACTCGGTGTCGATTATCGTCTTGACCCTACACATTTCACGGAGTATACGCTGGAAAGTTTTGCGGAAGAGATGTATTTAGCGGATCTTGAAATAACTCATCAAGAATGCAGGTGGAGCGAGATATGGGCGGAAGTTGCCCCTATCGCTTAAAGATACGATGAATCATCCTGAAGTCACCGTGTTGATGTCCGTTTTCAATGGTTTAGCTCATCTAAGACGTTCTGTAGAAAGTATATTAAATCAAACTTTTTCCGATTTTGAATTTCTGATTATTGACGATGGTTCTTCGGAACCCATCAGTGAGATTGTTCTGGATTATGATGATGACAGGATCAGACTTGTGAGACAGGAAAACTGCGGTCTCACAAAGTCTCTAAACAAAGGAATAAAGCTGGCTCAATCTCCGTTCATAGCGAGGATGGACGCAGACGACATAAGCCTTCCTGAAAGGCTGGAAATACAATTCGAAGCGATTACGAGAAACCAGGAACTTGATTTTGTAGGAACTTTCTTTGATGTCATTGATGAACATGAAAATTTGATCGATCAAAAGACACTAATTACAGATCCTCTCTACAGGCTCTGGCGTTTAATGTTCCACAACAACTATGGCCACGGGACAATGCTGTTCAGAAAATCGGCGGTTATAGATAATGGAATGTACGACGTTTCCCTTCGATTCGCTCAGGATTATGATTTGTGGTCAAGGATGTCGCTAAAGAATAACAACTCTATTATTTCTCAGTATCTTTACGTCTACAGGATGAATACAAGGGGAGATCAGGCGTCGATAAAAAATTATGAGGACCAGTTGAACTCTGCCATATGGATCAGCGACAGAAACTTGAAACGCTGCAATTCGGACCTTAATAAGAGCGATTTGATCGACCTTCGTTCTCTTTATTGGGAGTTTCAATTGCCCAGAGTTTCGCATCGAGCTCCGGAATTGGCGCTGCAGACACTAGAAAAGTTTTTCGACAAATATGGAGTGGATTTTGATGATCGAGCGCTTTTGAGGAACAAGGTGACGGAAGATATTTCGAAAGCTTTTAGCTGATCATGTTTTTGTACAAAATCGCTTGAATTTATGGAGCTTAGCTCTTAAAATATGGTGGATTTGATTGCGAGGTTCAGTCTTTCGAATTATTCAACGATCAATGGTGATCGAAAATAGCGTTTTATTGGAACATAGTGGTCTTGATGTGGTCACTAGAACAGTTTAGAAATGTTGATAAGTTCCTTGTCTGCATGACTTTGGAGTCACCAGAATGTTGTTAAGAAACACTATTGGCAAAGTTCAGTCTTTTTTTCACACGATGATGAACGGACACGGCAATGGGGAATTGACAAGGCTGAAATCTGAAGTTGAGGGTCTTAAG
>JAZDKD010000340.1:0-2225 GCA_043803345.1 Pseudomonadota bacterium | reverse complement strand
TTTAAAGAACGATATTGATAGACTAATCTCCGGAAATCAAAACCAGGTGCAGGTTATGGCTCGGTTTGAACAGCTTCACAAAGCTATACTGAACCAGGATCACACGTCCATCTCTCATGCCGACCGAGTCCTGGACCATTTCGCGGGAGGTCTTTCCTACGACGTCTGTTACCTGATGGATGGCTCAGGCAAAACCAGTGCCTCCAGCAACCGTAATACCAAGGACAGTTTTGTTGGGCACAATTATGCCTTTCGTCCATATTTTAGTGATGCGATAAAAGGTAAACCATCAACTTACCTGGCTGTCGGAGTGACCTCTGGCATAAGAGGAATTTTCTTCAGCCATCCTGTTTATCTCCCAGAAGGAGGCCTTCCTATTGGAGTGGCTGTAATCAAAGCATCGACCCGAGAACTGGACAAGATGCTTTCACGCAAGAAAATGGGAATTGCCCTGCTGACGCACAGCAGTGGGATGATTTTCGCTTCCGGTGATGAGAACTTGACTTTGAAGCTTTTGTGGAAAACCACACCCAAAGAATTTTTAAACATAGCGGAAACAAAGCAATTTGGAAAAGGGCCATGGAATTGGTCCGGTCTGGCGGAACAAGCCGGCAACAAGGCTGTTGTCGGTTCCGGAAAAACTTTCCTAATCGAGGAGATCGGCATTGGAAATCTCCCCGGATGGAGGATTGTTTATCTGTATAGTCTTGAGGCAATCCATGGAAGAATTGTTGATCCTTTAGTCGGTAAAACCGCTCATGTAGCTCTCTTCCTATTTTTGCTCGTGGGGGGAGCTGTCATTTCCCTATATTCGATGGCTCAAAAGGATATACGCATCCGCAAGAGATCGGAACAACAGCTTGAGAGTTCTCTTTCACTTCTCCATTCAACTCTTGAGTCGACAGCCGATGGAATCCTTGTGGTGGACATCCAGGGAAAAATTACCTCCTACAATCAGCGATTTATAACCATGTGGCAAATTCCCTTGGACATAGTGGAGTCCAGGGACGATTACAGAGTTATAGCTATCGTTCTAGATCAGCTATCAGATCCTGATGTCTTTATTGAGAAGGTAAAATATTTGTATGGACGGCCAGAAGAAGAGAGCTTCGATCTAATCGAATTCAAGGACGGCAGAATCTTCGAAAGATATTCTCTTCCACAAAAGATAGGGAAGAGCGTGGTGGGGAGAGTGTGGAGCTTTCGCGATGTGACCGATCGCAAGAAGGTTGAGTTAGAATTGCAAAAACTGGCCTTGATTGTTGAGAATTCCACGGAGTTGGTCAATATGGCCGATCTGAATGGACAGATGATTTTCATAAATGAAGCAGGCAGCGCAATGATAGGCGTTTCTCCTGACGAAGTCAGCCAGCATTCTATTCTCGATGTTATTTCGGATCGCTACCAGGATATGGTCAGGGACGAAGTGCTGCCTACAATCCTAACTAAAGGCAGTTGGGAAGGAGACCTTGAATATCGCAACATTAAAACAGGCAAGCTCACCGACGTTCACGCCATGACTTTCCTTGTCAAGGACAAGACCACAGGGGAACCGCTTTATTTGGCAAACGTCTCGCGCGACGTTACCGACCGAAAGCGATACGAGGAACAGTTACGGGATTCGGATGAAAAGACGCGACTGTTGGTGGAACAGTCTCCTGTTGGTATCGCAATATTCCAGGACGGCAAATACTGTTACGCTAATCCGGAGCTTGTAAAGATCTTTGGCTGCGAAAGTGACGATCAAATTGTCGGGGAACCAATCATCCGATTTGTCGCTCCAGGCCATCAAAAACTCTTCATCGAACGTTGCAAAAGACATATTGAGGGTAAGGGCGGCAGGCCATCTTACCAGGTGGAAGGGATCAATAATAACGGCGAATTGTTTGACATGGTCCTGTGGCCCAAGAAAATTGATTACCAAGGACAACCGGCAATACTGGCTTTTATAATGGATGTCACAGAGACAAAAAACTTGCGGAATCAACTCATGCGCGCTCAGAAAATGGAGGCGATAGGAACGTTGGCAGGGGGGATTGCCCATGACTTCAACAATCTACTACAGGTTATATTAGGATACTCGGAACTCATGATCATGAATCCTGCTTTGCCTGATCAATTTAGTCGAGGTATTAAATCTATCAACAAGGTTGCTGTGAATGGCGCTGACCTGGTTAGGCGGCTGCTCACATTCGCCCGAAAGACCGAAAGCAGCGCTGAGCCTT